>CACXFW010000149.1 GCA_902767065.1 uncultured Lachnospiraceae bacterium
TCTTCCATGTACTCTCAAATCCGGCGATTGCCGGATCGGATCTTCCGCTGTCGGGACGGAGAGTTTACTCACCGGACGATTTTTGAGAATTCATGGGGCGGACAAGGTGCGGAGCACCTCTGACCGCCCACAATGAAAAGCGCGAAGCGTTCCGGGTAAGCGGGGGTGCTGAATAGTTACGATTCTATTGCACTGAATAAGAGACTGTCAAGAATCCGGCCCCAGGAGGTTCCTGACGTCCTCCACATAGTCCTCTACCAGTTCCCAGCCTGATCCCGTCTCCTCCACGATCGAATCCCCGATCTTATCGTATGCCTTTTCATTGATCACATCCACGAATACAGACGGGAGGACCTTGTGTGTACGAAAATACGCTTTTCCGTTTTCCCCGTTCAGAAGCATGCGGAGAAATGCGCTTTCTTCCGGATGGAAGAAGGCTGACGGGAACTCTGAATCCGCGCCGGACAGATTCTCTCCCGGCAAGGATTCTTCCGCGGCAAGCCGGTCCGGCAGAGTTTCCCTGTCCGGACTATCCCCCAGCATGTCCAAAGGCTCATTGCCTCCATCCGCGCTGCCGGATGCAGAACAGATCGCCGACGCGTTCAGCGCCTCAGGCTCTGTTCTTTCGCTCTTTGCAGCGTTCAATACCTCAGGCTTTGCACCTTCGTTCTCCGCAGCGTTCAGCGCCTCCTCCCAGGCTCCTTCTTCCGTACCCTCCAGCAGGCGGTCCCGCGTAATCGCAGCCTGTTCCCGGATCTTGCCAAGCCGGGAAAGGTCCACATGGATCTCAGGGCGGTTTCTCAGTTCTTTTTCCCTGATCCACCGGTCATATTCCTCTTCGATCAGCTTTACAAGCCGGGGATCATGAAGCTGATCGGACAGCTGGCTCCGGAAGCGCGTTTTCCTGCGCAGCACTCTCTCGCACTCACGGACCAGCGCATTCAGTTCCCGCAGCGCGTCATCGCTGCGCATGACCGGATAAGCCAGGCGATACCATTTTCCCCCACGGTACGTGTAAGACGTCACCGGGCTGATCTCGATCCGGTAGCCGTCCTCCACTCGCGGCTGATACGGAATCCATGGAAAGAGTTCTCTGACCGTCTCTCTTCTTACCCCGAGCAGCCTTTGGGCAAGTCCGGACTGATTTCCTTTCTTCTCCTGTTCCAGGCACACCCGCCGGAACACGCGGGAGGTCACACGCCACAGATCCTCCCCGGCTTCCTTCCGGAACGGGGAATTCAACGTCCTGCGCTCCGCCAGATGACGGATCACCCGCCAGATACTGGCATCGTCAGATCCGGAAAGATGGCTCAGCGTCACATTATCCCATTCTCTCTCCGGATCCGGAACGCAGTATTCCTGTACTATCTCCGGATCCGGCCCCCAGGAAATGACAAAGTCCTGAAGAATTCTGTCAAGACGATCCTTTTCCTCTTCTTCCAGCGCACAATAGATAGCTTTAGCCAAAGCTTCATACGGACTGCGCAGTCTGGCAGGAATCATCTTCAGGGCCTGCCGCCTCTGAACGGAAAGCCCCGGCCTCACCCCGGGCTTATTCACGCTGTCACGCGGATCAGCATAGATCATCGACATACACCGGAGCAGCTTGTCAAAGGCATCCTGTTCATCCCGGGCTCCGATCAGGTTAATCAGCTCCGCCGCGTGCAGAAGAAGAAAGCTGAAGGAAACCGGAACCTTCTCCCCTTTAGAAAGCTTCGTCCGCCACGCAAAATAGCCATGCAGCTCCTTCGGGCTCATTTCCTGGTAGCCGACGAACGCATGGTACTCATCCGTGCACTGGATGGGGCCATCCTCCGTGTAAGACTCCATGGCTCGGGCCTGCTTCAGAAACGCTTCCCTGCGTCCCTGATCCGTGACCTGGTAATTCTTCGTCATCTTCAGGAGCCTGGCAAATGGCCCGGAAGCCTTGCCATCCTCCGCGCGGTTCCTTTCCGGGCGGGAGCCGGTAAAGAGCTCCTCCTGCGTAATCATTGTCCACCGGCTGTCAGGGATGTCTCCGGCATCAGAAGAGGAGCGGCTGCCATTGCCGCCCCGATGAGGCCTTTTGGGGATGGTTATATCCGTATACCTGAATGCCATCTGTCACGGATCCCTTCTCATTCCTGCTCTGTTCATCCACGCACCTGATTCCCTGACTTACGCGTCCTTCTTCGTTCACGCTCTTTTCATCCGCGCATCTGAGTTTCCTGACTTACGCGTCCTTCTTCGTTCACGCTCTTTTCATCCGCGCACCTGATTCCCTGACTTACGCGTCCTTCTTCGTTCCCGGCCTTCCCGCAGGAGGCTTCGGCCCGATAAACTGGTAGAAATACGTCTTGATCATCCCGTTGTAGATCTTGCGGTTCCTGTCCGCCTTCCGCCCGATGTACTTCTCCGCCTGATCATAGGACGTAATCACATACTCCGACCAGGAATCCAGCCTCCGGAACGCCTCGCCGATCTCCCGGTAAAGCGCCGGCAGCTCTTTCCTGTCCTCCAGCCGCTCACCGTAGGGCGGATTCGTAATCACAAACCCATACTTCCCGGAATGGCTCAGCTCCGACACCGGCCTTTTCTGAAAATGAATCAGGTGGTCCACGCCTGCATTTTTCGCGTTTTCCCGCGCAGCCCGGATCACCCCTTCATCGATGTCATAGCCCTGGATGTCCGTCTTAATCTGGTCATCGATCCTGCTGGCAGCGTCGTCAATCGCGTCATACCACAGCTTCTTCGGCACCAGATGCTCCCAGGTCTCGGACAGGAATTCCCTGTTCATCCCCGGCGCGATGTTCGCGGCAATCATGGCCGCTTCGATCGGGAAGGTACCCGACCCGCAGAACGGGTCGACCAGGATCCGGTCCTTCTTCCAGGGCGTCAGCAGAATCAACGCAGACGCCAGCGTCTCGGAGATCGGCGCCTTCGCCGTCAGCAGGCGGTAACCCCTCTTGTGCAGAGAGATTCCGGTGGTATCGATCCCCACTGTCACCTCGTCCTTCATGAGCGTCACGCGCACCGGAAAGTGCGCTCCCGTTTCCGGAAATGAGCTCCGGCGGTAGGCCCTTGCCATCCGCTCCACCATCGCCTTCTTCATGACCGACTGAATGTCGCGCGGCGAGAACAGTTTGCTCCGGACGCTGGCCGCCTTCGCTACCCAGAATTTCGCGTCCGGCGGAAGAAACCGTTCCCATTCGATGGCTCGGGTTCCCTGAAACAGCTCCTCATAGGTCTGCGCATGAAATGAGCCTGCCTTGATCAGCACCCGCTCCGCGGAGCGCAGGAAGACATTGGCATAACATACCGCCTGCCAGTCCCCCTCAAAACTGACCTTCCCGTCCTCAACCAGAGAAACCTCATATCCAAGGTCTGTAATCTCCCTCTTCAGCACGCTCTCCAGGCCAAAATGACACGGGCAAATAAAATGTAGATTCTCTTTCAAAAAAGTAGTTGCTTTTTCTTTTTCCATATACTATAATTCCTCTTGTAAAAGATATTACCCTTAATAGTATTTTTTACAACCCCTTATTAATTATTTATACTCCCCTTGGAAAGACGGCAGCTCCCCTGCCGTCTTTTCTCTTGTCTTTTTGTAATTATTCAGCACCTCCTGGAATTGCTCATGATCCAGTCAGATAAGCTTGCTTATCTGACGGATCTGAGCGGTTCCA
>CACXFW010000150.1 GCA_902767065.1 uncultured Lachnospiraceae bacterium
CTGCTTTCCGGAGGTCTGGAATACGCGTCTCCGAAGCTCCTTCCCCTGGAAGACGGACAGATGCTGCTCGTGTTCCTGAAAGCGGACGAAGCGGAGGGAAGCAGCGCAAATGCGTCCCAGCTTTACTACTGCGTCGGGCAGATCGATGATTTCAGCGGAGAGATCAGCGGTATGAACCCGGTAAAAATCGATACAAATACCCCCGACTCCGTGGATGTCTGCCCTGCGGTCTTAAGGGCGGGAGATCATGTCTACGTGGCCTGGGTCAGCACGGTAAACCCGGTGACTGCGGACGGTTCCGAAATCGAAGACGTGGTCGATGAACTCGAAAAGACCAACATCTGGCTGCAGGAATTTGATTATGACCCGTCGAATGCCGATGATCCCCTCAGCACCGGCGGCAGGATCCCGCTCCAGGTGACCAACAACAGCTTTGCAGTGGATTATCTGGAACTGGAGGAGGAGCAGGGCAAGGTCGTGATCACTTACCGGATGACGGACTACGCCGCAGCAAAAAATAAAAAGGATCTGGAGACCTTGGCCAGCGAGACCGCAAACTACAGGACTCTGGGTCGGAGTATTTACGATCCGGACCGTGGGGAGCTGCTTCTTTTCCAGGATCAAAGCGGAAGTATGTATGAGACGGAGTATATCGTGATTCCGCATCCGGAGATGACAGATCCACTGGCCATCGACTACACCATGGCGAATTTCCATGCACCGGATGAGTACGGTGCCGATGAATACCGTATCGAGGCATGGATCACGGACACAGACAAAAACCTTGATACCGATACGGATAAGGAGCTCTGGGTACGGGTCACCAATCTTACCAGGGGCCGCAGCTACTACCCGGTAAAGCTCTACGAAAACATTACAGACGGCGTATTCAGCCCGAAGCTCACAAAATTCCCGGACGGAGATGTGTTTCTCACCTTCCTGACAGACGGCGGGCGTATCTATACCTTAGATGCAGACGATATCTGGGGATGCCTCTGTATTGATGATACTGCCGGTCAGGAACAGGAGGTCGTTTTCCCGAAGCGTTCCGAGATCCTGGAGATGAGTGCGGAGAGTATATCGAATCCCGGATGGTACAGAGGCCTTACCGGAATTGAGGACCTGCTGACAGGACGGTCAACAGACTTCAGCAGTTATAAAGGCGGTTTTACTGATTACCAGCTGGCAGGCGAAAAAAATGGCAGCAAATACCTTTTCTGGTGCGCAAAGGGAGAGGAACCGGGTTCTACCGACAGGGAACTCTGGGGGGCGTTTTATTACGATGAGCCCGAGGAAGAAAGCGATGAGCGGATCGGCTGGGGAAATCCTGCGCAGCTGACATACACAGGAAAATGCATCGATGAGACGACCCTTGCGGCAAACAGCAGCGGCAAACTGATGCTGGTGGCGAACACCTGTGCTGCGGCGTATGCAGAGGAAGGAGATCCCCTGTACAGTGATTATGAGCTGAAAGCGTACACCTTCCAGCCGGCCAACAGTCTGGACCTTGGAAATCTCTGCGTTTATTCCGAACCGGAATACCCGGTCCCCGGGGAACCCTTTACGCTTTACGCGGATGTTTTGAACACCGGCATGATGCCCGTGAAAGGTTATACGGTGGAAGTCACCGGAATGAAGGACGGAGCGGTGGTCGGCAGCCTGAATGAAGAGTATCTGGACCGCAGCAGCTGGATCTTCGGAAATGAATTCGCAACGCTGAAGTTTGAAGCTGACTGGCTGGACTCCGGAAAAGTGGACGAAGTACAGATCCGTGTGGAAGAAA
Source organism: uncultured Lachnospiraceae bacterium (assembly GCA_902767065.1). Lineage (GTDB taxonomy): Bacteria > Bacillota > Clostridia > Lachnospirales > Lachnospiraceae > Porcincola. The sequence continues at coordinate 1,784 of CACXFW010000150.1, forward strand.
CGGATGAGGACGGAAACCTCCTTCCGGGAGAGACCGCCTACGAAGAAGATCAGGACTGCGCAATCTACAGGACATTCAAAGGAGCCGCGTACAGTTTCGAAAACCCGAGGTTCATCGATGGCAGAGAGGCACAGGACTGCCTGAATGAGTACTGGGGCTGGCTGGAAAGCAAAGGTAAAAACGAGAATGAACTGACAGAGGAGGAGATCGAAGATGCTTTCAAAAATGAGCGTTTCCAGATTGCAAGCAGTCTGATGAGCATCAATGAGCTGCAGCAAAAGTCAGCGAAGGAGCTGTGCAGTCCATCGGGCTACTATGTGGTCCTTGTGCCGGTGACAAATGTCGGCACAAAAACCGGAGGTGTCCTCTCCGCCACAGCGGTCACGCAGCTTATAAAGGACGAAGAGTTTACGGACGGCCATACCGTGGGAACAAACAAAGAGGCCATTTGCAGGCTGCAGCCTGACGAAACTGAGTATATGGCGGTTCCGGTGCGCCCGGATCTTGATGACTATGATTCCAATCACACCCTGAACATCCGGATCGATGTGGAGGAGGACGGGAAGAAACTGAATTCGGACTGGCTCCAGCTCTTTATCCAGCCGGTAGAGAACCAGACCCTTGAGCTGAACGACGGTGTTGAAAAGATCGAAGTCAGAGTGAAGGATTCTTATCAGCTGGAGGCGAAGTTCTTCCCGTATCAGAGC
>CACXFW010000151.1 GCA_902767065.1 uncultured Lachnospiraceae bacterium
CCTCCTTCCCCAGCAATCTCATCTTGAATGCCCGGATCTTCGCTGAATATCTGCTTGTGAAAATCACACCTATGATAATCATTCCGAATGCGATACCGAGTCCAAAACTTCCGATCGCCTCATAGGGGGAAGTGTTCTCCAGCCCGAGGGCAACCGTGACAAGAAAAACAAGAAAGCCTGCCAGCCCGGCGATGAACATCCAGTGCATCCTTCGCAGCAGCCCTGCCTTCTCTTCGTTACTGTAATCCGCGACCTGCAATACAGTCTCTTTCAGTTCCTGGTTCATTTGCTCACTTTTCCTTTCTCCACTGAGTATTTCACGGAGGTCAACCGAATAGAAATCTGAAAGCTCCATCAGAATATCCAGATCAGGCATGTTGCTTCCGGTCTCCCATCGGGATACGGTTCTGCGGGAAACATTCATCTGCTCCGCCAGCTGCTCCTGAGTGAGACTTTTCTCCTTCCGGAGGGTCTGCAGGAACTTTCCGATTTTAATCTGATCCATAACGATGACCTCCTTTCCGGCATCAATATAATGCCATTTTGAGTAAAAATAACAGGACACAAAGTGAGCAAATGCCCTGTTTAAGCGGATGAGACATGATATGTCCCACATAAAAATCTGATTTTATACAATAGCCGCTGTCCGCAGATCCCTGCCCGTTCACATGATTGTTTCTCCCCTGAGGATGATAAACTCTCACCCGGTTTTCACAATAAAGGCCTTCGCATGATGTCGTTCCGAATACTCTGAAATGGCATCGCTGTTTCACCTCGCGGCCACACCGCCTGTTTATCGTTGGAGGCAACTCATCAGCTCCGGTATCTTAACGGTTTCATCATTCCCACATGGGGGATGCCATCTTCCAGGAATTCCTCTGAACAGATCCGGAAGCCTTCCCGCTCATAAAATCCTTTCGCATAGCACTGTGCCTCTATATAGAGCTTCTCCGGAGCCATCTTCTGCTTTATCTCCTCAATTCCGGCTCTCAAAAGTCTGCCCCCGAGACCGGTTCCATGATGCAGCGTCAGTACCCTGCCCATCTGAACAGTTCTCTCATCTTTCCAAAAAGCACGCAGATACGCAGTCACTCTTCCCCTATGCGTATAAAAGACATGCAGGCTCTGATAGTCCTTATCATCCAAATCCTGATAAATGCATTTCTGTTCGACCACAAAGATTTCTGCCCGGGATTTCAGAATCTCGTATAATTCAGCCGCAGCCAGTTCATTGAAAAACTTAGATCTGAACTCAGTACCCGCCTCATCACAGCTATTCAGACGTTCATTAACGGAAATCAAACTCTCTGCACAGGTTTTCATAGCGCGTTTTCTCGTGTTCTTTCACTTCTTATGTCGGATCCCCCAAAGAATGATGGATCACGTCTGCATCCTTTAATACCTCATCCATTGGAGAATCAATCTTATCCTTACTGTTCATGACATTTCCTTTCCGCTGTTCCTTTTTAGCAAACCATTTTCCGGTAATGGCCGCTCCATCAACGCTGCTTTCCGTTTTTTCTTTGAGTTTTCTCCAATATCATAACATACCGCAGGGATAATATCAGCATCCCATAATCCTCAAATCTCCCACTCTTCGTTTCCCGGACCATACTGTTCTGTCACTGATCAGGAAGTATACCCACATTCACTTTTATCTTTTCGATCTCCGCACGAAGCTCTTCAATCCCCCTGTGCCCATATGTACCATTCGTGATATCCGTTTTCAGACTATGCCCCATCAGACGCTTCCTGTCAGTTTCATTCACTCCCGCCCTCTCCAGCAGCCTGTGAAATGTATGCCGGCAGCTGTGGGGAGTTAAAGTCCGGATCCCCAGAATTTTCAATGCTTTCATCATATCACGCCGGAACTGTGATTCACTTTTCCCGCAAAGATACTCTCCCTTCATCTCTTTCACAAAATCAAGAGTACAGCTGTGGATGGGTACCATTCGGTTCTTTCCTGCATCCGTCTTCACGCCGCCGATAAACACAGCTTCCTCCAGTCTCGTCTCCATCCCTTTCCAGGCGCTGATCCGATAGCCACTGTAAATCATGATGAGGATCATCCGGACTGTTGCGTTTATCTGCCCAGCCTCATCAGCTCCGGCAGTCATCGGCCTTTTCTCATCAGCTTCGGCGGCTTCCCGCCCTGCCTCATCAGTTCCGCCTGTCATCTGCCCCGCCCCGCCAGCTCCTCCGGTCTCCTTCCCAGTGTCAGTTTTCTGCCCGGATAAAGCAGAAAAGGCTGCTTTCCACAATCTGGCTGCCGTCAGCAGCGTAGTAATCTCCATATCCGGAGACTGTTAAATACCTGTGCCCGATCTCCTCTCCAGCACGTGCCGGGACAAGCTCCACTTCTTCCGTAACAGTTGTCGTCGTTCTCTTTGTTACCAGTTTTGCCATTCAGTGTCCTCCTTGCCTTCTTGATTTGGATGTTGGTAAAGTTTGTGCC
>CACXFW010000152.1 GCA_902767065.1 uncultured Lachnospiraceae bacterium
GCGCCCAGCTCTGACAGAACCTGGAAGAGGGTCTTTCCCTGCTTCCTGTAGTAGGCAGCCGCTTCGGCGACAAGCATGCCCGCGCTGATCCCGTCTTTGTCACGGATTTCGGGGCAGGCGGCATATCCGACAGATTCCTCATAACCGAAGAGATAGCTGTAACCATTTTCCTCGAGGAACGGAATACGCCCGCAGATATTCTTGAAGCCGGTAAGCGCTTCGATCATTTTCACGCCGTAGGATGCGGCAATCTCCTCTGAGAGGGAGGAGGTGACGATGGATTTGACCATCGCTCCTCTTTCCGGAAGTGTCCCGGCGTCGCGCCGCCCTTCGAGGATGTAGTTGACCAGCAGATACCCAGTCTGGTTGCCGTTGAGCGGCACATACTTTCCGTCATCGCCCAGCAGCTCAATTGCGAAACGGTCGGAATCGGGGTCAGTTGCCATGAGAAGCTGGGCGCCGACCTTTTCTCCCAGTTCTTCGCTGAGCCGGAAGGCCTTCGGATCCTCCGGATTCGGATAACCGACGGTCGTGAAATCGGGATCGGGATCCTTCTGCTCGGGGACAATATGGACATTCGTGAAGCCCCTCTCCCTCATGACCGTGGAAAACGGAATGGAGCCGGCTCCGTTGAGCGGGGTGTAGACGATCGGAATCGAGAGATCCAGCTCATTGCCGCTGTGGATCGCGAGTCCTTTCACCATATCCAGATAGATGCGGTCTTCCTCCTCTCCGAGCAGTATGATCTTCCCCGCTTTGATCAGATCGTCATATTCAGAATAATCGATATCACAGTCTGTGAAATAGTCCAGCTTTTCGATGCTGTGCATCATGCCGTCCGCAACCTCGGCGCTGACCTGGCAGCCGTCCTCCCAGTAGACCTTGTAGCCGTTGTATTCCGGCGGGTTGTGGGAGGCGGTGATGTTAATGCCGGATACGGTTTTCTTCACGCGGATCAGGCAGGCAAGCTCAGGCGTCGCGCGCATGTCGGGAAATGTGTAAACGCGGATCTGTGCCCGTGCGAGGATGCATGCGGCCAGACGGGAGAATTCTTTGGAGAAATGCCTGGGATCGTGGGCGATGATGACGCCTTTTTCCATCGCCTCGGGACCGGCGCTGCGGATATAGTCTGCAATCCCGCGCGTGGCTCGTCCGACCGTGTACAGATTCATGCAGTTTGTACCGGCCCCGACAATTCCGCGGATTCCGGCGGTTCCAAAGACCATATCCTGGGAAAAACGCTCCGCCATCTCGGTTTCATTTTCTGCAAGCGACTCGAGCTGGGGACGGAGCGGATCGTCCTTCGGTACATGCTGCATCCAGATATCGTATCGTTTCGTGTAATCCATAAGAAATATCCATCCTTTCTGATGATTCTGCCGTATGGTGATTCTGGCACCGGTACATCTTCCCGGGCAGACATCCATTTCGCTCCGGTAAGACAGCGTCCGGGTGATCGATCCATTGTGCCCTCCCGGGGTGCGCTCCGGCGGATCCATTGTGCCCCGGCAGGGGTGCGCTCCGGCGGATCCATTGTGCCCCGGCCAGAGTGCGTTCCGGCGTGAGGAAACCTTCCCTGCCATACACCGCGCGAGCGTGGAATCCGCCGGAGCTGCCGGCCGACGGCGAGCGTTCAGCACCATACGAGTTGCTGTTCACTGCCACGCAGATTCGGGCGGCGGGGCAGCGAACTGTAACCATACGAAGGGGAAGATCGTTTGAACAAACCTCATTTGTAAACATTATACTCAAAATATGATATGATACAAAAGATTATTTCGATCTGTAACGATCGTGATTCTATGCGATTCACCGCAATAGAATCATAATCCTACATGAGAAACCTGCTCGTACAGGCAGGATTATTTACGCCAGTTCCGGCGGGTGAACCGGGGAAACCGGAATCTTTTTTTCGCCAGGACCGGAATCGGGCAGAACCTGGCAAAGGAAACCGAGGAGACTGAGGAAGCAGGATGAGAGATGACGAAATGACCTTGTCTGCCCTTCTGGAGCAGGACAGAGAAATGGTAATGGCACAGCTCTTGCAGGACCGGTCGCAGGAGCAGGCGCTGAAGGTGCTTGAGAAGGAAGCGGACCGACTGACATACGCAGCTGCGGCGGCCGGACAGGGGCAGCAGAAGGGTGAGCCGTCCGGGAAAGACCCCAATAGCGCCGCACCTGTCATGCTGCAGGTTTTGAAGAATACACTGCCTTTGGTGACGTCTGTGACGGAGGCAGAAGTGTGGGAGAAGGAGAACGGCAGGGAAGAGCGGGGGCGCCGCGTGGGACTGCCTGCGCTCCTTAGCATGATCGCGGGTGCTGTCTGCGTGATCGCAGGTGTCATCGCACCGTCCGGAATCGGAATGCTTCCTGTACCGGGCGCGGTGCTGCTCGCTGTTCTCGGATGCGTACTGCTTATGGCCGGAGGCTTTCTTGCGGGAAGAGGCCGTGAGGCAGGGAAAGACAAGGGGCGCCGGAATCGTCAGATGCAGCAGACCTTCCTGGTCGATGCAGACAGGATCTGGCACATTCTTCAGGGAGCGCTTCTGGGGATCGATCACAGCCTTGCGGGGATGAGAGAGGATGCCGGAGATTCGAAGATGGACACAGGCGGGGAAACCGGAGCAGGTATGCAGAAGGCGGAGCTTCAGTTCTTCGCCGATCTTCTGGAAAATGCATATGCCCGCAGACGCCGGTTTCCTTCCGATGATGCGCTCTCGGAGCAGGTAGAAACCATCCGGTATTATCTGCATACGAAAGGGATTGAGACGGAGGAATATTCCGCACAGAACGCTGCCTGGTTTGAGACTCTTCCCGGAGACTACGAGGCGGTTACGATCCGTCCTGCGATGTTATGGAATGGAACCTTGCTGATGAAGGGAATATCCTCCGGAAGGTAACAGACGGGTTCAGTGAGGAACGGGATTCGCAAGACGGCAGATGGGTTCAGCGAGGGACGGGATTCGATAGACGGCAGATGAGTTCGGAGAAAACAGCTTTGGAAATATAGAGGAGAAGACGAGGCCGGAGAGGGATCTCCTCCGGTTGCAGCGTGGAAGATATGGATCGATATTACGGGTTTGACCTGGGCGACGCGGAGAGCGCTGTCGCGAGGAAAGAGAAGAATATGGACCGGGAGGAGCCGCAGATTCTGCAGGTGTGCGATGCGCAGAGCTTTATCACTGCTTACGCACGCCTGTCAGACGGGCGGCTTGTGATTGGTGAGAGCGCCTGCTACGCGGCTGATGCCACTGTGCGCAGAGTCCGCTTCAAGAGCCGGTTTCTGACTGATCCGGAAAGTGTCAGGGACATCCGGGTCTTTGCTGCGGGCGTGCTGTCGGAGCTGATCGGGAGCGGGAACCTGGTGCCCGGAGATGAGAGCTGTGTCTATGTCGGATGCCCTGCCGGATGGAAAATGGCGGACCGTGAGCGCTACCGGAAGATCTTTGAGGAGACCGGGTACCCGCCTGTCCGGATCGTGTCGGAATCCAGGGCCGCGCTGATCAGTGCCTGCCTGTCCCGCCACCTTCAGGTTGGTTACGACATTCTTTCGAAGAGCGTACTGGTGATAGATGTCGGATCCTCGACGACGGAGTTTGCATATATCGAGTCCGGACGCGAGGTGGAGCTGCAGACCGCCGGCGAAGTCATGCTCGGAGGTGGGATCACGGATGCGATGCTGCTGCGCGAAAGCGTTGAGGCAAGCCCCGACGCGGATGCGATCCGCAGCATCCTGGAAGAGAGCGAGGCATGGAGAAATTACTGCGAATTTGCCGCGCGCAGGCTGAAGGAAAAGTACTATTCCGATGAGGAGTACTGGGAGGGCCGCCCCTGCAGGAAGAGCATTGAGATCCTTCATTCCGGGAGCCATTATCTGACGATCCGGATGGACCGGGAAATGGCGGAAAAGCTGATGAAGGCAGGCGCGCCGGAGCTTGGCGGCCATTCTTTTAGGGACGCCTTCTGCGACAGCCTGCGCCAGGTAAAGGAGAAGATAGGGACTCCGGAACTTGTATTTCTGACCGGCGGCGTGTCCAAACTCCCTGCGATCCGGACCTGGTGCCAGGAAGCATTTGAAAAGAGCGTTGTGATCACGACCGCGCAGCCCGAATTCTCGGTGGCAAGAGGACTTTCGCACAGCGGCCGGATCGATGAGGACATACGCCAGTTCCGCCAGGAGGTGGACGAGCTGATTGAGACAAGCACCGTCGAACGGATCGTTTCTTCTCATATGGACCAGCTCTACCGGAGCGTTGTGGATACCCTGACGGATCCGATCCTGGAAACGGCGGCAATGAATGTATTTGACCGCTGGAGAAGCGGGGAGATCAGCCGTCTGTCGGAGATCGACGAAGAACTCAAGCGGGAGATCGAGCATTACCTGCGCAGCGAGGAAGCGCAGAAGCTTCTCGGCTCCGTGGTTTCGGCCTGGCTGAAGCCTGCGGCCTATGAGCTGGAGGAATATACCATGCCGATCTGCGTGCGCCACAATGTGCCCTACCGCGCGCTGAACCTGACCAGCTACCTGTCCCTGTCGGACATTGATATCCGGATTGATACGAAGGATATCTTTGCCGTCGACCAGATCACGTGGCTGATCAATACCATTATCACAATTCTGGTAAGCCTTCTTTGCGGCGGGAGCGGCGTCGCGCTCATTGCGGGTGGGCTGAAGGGGATTCTTGCCGGCGCGATCCTGTCCCTGAGCGTCCTTTTGATCGGGCAGGAGCATCTGGAAAACCGGATGATGGATCTGAATATTCCGAAGCCTCTGCGCAGGCTCATTTCGAGAAATGCGTTCGGAAACCGGATCCACAGAATCTCTTCGGAGGTAAAGGCCAATTTCTACGCCAACCTGGAGAAGGAGAAAAATGAGGAGATCACGCAGCGGCTTGCCGGTGAGATCTCGGGACAGATTGAAGAATGTCTGAAGAAAATGGCGCAGGTGGTGGAGATCCCGCTGGGGTAAAGAAGTGGAAATGAGCCAGATACCGTTCGAAAGGTTGAGTCTTGAGAGACGAAGTAGTTTCGATTACGGTATCGGCATCCGAACGGATATTGTCAGGAATAAACGGTTGTGTATAGAGGAGAATGATGGGCAGC
>CACXFW010000153.1 GCA_902767065.1 uncultured Lachnospiraceae bacterium
ACGGGCCTGATCCGGGTTTTGTACTGCCGCTTACAGGCAAGCCTGACGCGTCAGATACAAAAACTCAGATCGGCCGTGAATAGTAACAATATATTTTCAAATTTCACAGATTATCTCTTGACGCGGAGAAAAACCATATTATAATTGTATTTGGTATGTTTAAACAAGGAATTGTTCCGATGGGTGGAGTGAAATCAATATGCCAAAGTCTAAATTTGAAGCAATTTACAGAGAACTGAAGGCGGACATTGAATCCGAACGGCTTCCGTATCAGTCGCTGATGCCGTCTGAGAACCAGCTGATCATACGGTTCAGCTGTTCACGGAACACGGTGCGGCGCGCGATCGCAATGCTGGCGGAGGAAGGCTATGTGCAGCCCATGCACGGAAGAGGGGTTCGTGTCATTTATACCAAGACACAGACGCCTCCTTTCCTGATCGCCGGGATCGAGTCTTTCGGCGAGAGCGCGCGGCGCAATAACCTCAAGACGACGACGAAGCTGATCCGTTTTGCGGAACTGACGGCAGATGAGCATATTTCCAGGCGGACCGGGTTCGCGCTTGGAACGGAGCTTTACTACATTCAGAGAGTCCGTTCGCTCGACGGGGATCCCTGCATCTTCGATATCAACCTTTTTGACAAGAAGCTGGTGCCGGGGCTGACGAAGGAGATCTGTGTCAGCTCGATCTACCATTATATCGAGAAGGATCTGAATATGAGCATCGTGATGAGCAAGCGTACGATTACGGTCGAGCGTATCACTCAGATCGATGAGGACTGTCTGGATCTGAAGGGCTATGACACGCTGGCGGTGGTCACCGGCCAGACCTTCAATTCCGAGGGAGTCATGTTCGAATGGACACAGTCAAGGCACCGTCCGGATTATTTCACCTTCCAGACGACGGCGATGCGGCACAAGGAGAAGAAACTGGCTCCGCAGGAAGACGGCGGAGGATGGGAAGACGGCATCTGAGGATGCCGTCTTTTTTATGCCGGAACAGGTTTCCGGCTTTTATGTGCCATGGGAGCTGTGTATCGCTTTTCCGTGTGCCATGGGAGATGCCGCATTACTTTTCCGCACTGCTGTCACAAGCATTCCGGCTTGTCAGCCCTCAAGCTCCTTCAGCGCGTCTATCACATCGAGATAGGTACTCTGCAGAGCGCTGAATGCCGCAGGCGCCCGGTCCGGCTCCCGCTGCCCTTCCCGGAGAACCTCTGTCAGTTCTGCCGCATCCTCCATCAGATTCCGGATGTCAAGATTCATGCAGATTCCCTTGAGTGCATGCACCGCGCAGAAAGCGCTGTCCAGGTCCTTTGCGATCAGGGCCTGTCTGCAGTTCTCATAGTGCCGGTCGGTCAGAAGCATCTTTACGATCGGCCCGATGACCTCCGGACCGCCCAGCCGTTCGCAGACGTCCTCATAGTCACCTCCGACCTTTCCGTAGAATTCTTTCAGCGTCATATCGATATCCTTCCTCCAGGCCTCTGACAGCCCCCTGCCTCTCATTGCGATTCCCTGTCTCTTATTACGATTTCCGAATCTTTACTGTAAAGGAATCGAGGGTATCCTCAGGTTTCCCCGGATCTTTACAGCAACCAGGGGGATCTTCAGATTATCTCGGATCTTTACAGTAGCCAGGGCAATCTTCAGTTTTTCCCGGATCTTTGTCAAAACCCGGAACCATCCCCGCCGCCCCCGGTCTTATGAAACATCCGGTCTGTTCTCCGGCTTTGTTTCAGACCGTTCTATTGCCATCATAATCCTGTCCAGAACGTCTTTCCGGTCGAACGGCCTCTTGATATAATCCACCGCGCCTCCCTCATACGCTCTCCGGACAAAGGGCTCGCTGTCATCTGTCGAAACCATAATCACCGGCGTATGCTCCAGCCATCCCCGGCTTTTTGCTTCTTCAAGGAAGTCAAATCCACTCAGAACCGGCATGATCGCATCCAGAAGAACAACCTCTACCTGGCCCACACTCTGGCCAAGCACATCCAGAGCCTCAAGCCCGTCCCCCGCCTCGATGATCTCAAAGTGTTCTTTCAGGATCTGTCTCAATATCATCCGATTAATCTTGGCGTCATCTACAACCAGTATTTTCCCCATGTCAACTCCCCTGATATTGTCTGATGCTGCAGCGCCCGGCACGAGGCGGCGTCCTGCGCCATGGTCCCTGCCGGTACCGCGCCTCATCCGGGGCGGCATCCTGCGTCATGATCCCTGCCGGTACCGCGCCTCATCCGGGGCGGTATCCTGCGTCATGATCCCTGTCGGTACCGCGCCCGGCACAAGGCGCCGTTTACATCGTCTTCACCTGCACCACCGCAGTGCGCCTTTCTCCCAGGAGCTCTATATATCTATCTTTCTCGATATGATGAAAATGAAACCCCAGCCGCTCCATCACTTTCCGGGAGGGATCATTTCCCTCATAATAATCGGCCCACACCCTTCGAATGCCAAGATCCCGCCGGGCATGAGAAAGAACCGCTTCGGCAGCCTCCGTCATAATGCCCTGATGCCAGTACGGCTCCGCGAGCCAGTATCCAAGGGCAGCTTCTACACGAAGCCCCTGCATGCCATCCTCCCGGAACGCCTGACACTCCCCACGCTCCTCCGGACGATCGCTGCCTGTTCTGGACTCCTGAGACCCCCTGCGTCCCTCCGGACGATCGCTGCCTGCCACGGATTCCTGAAACTCCCCGCGTCCCTCCGGTCGATCGCTGCCTGTTCTGGACTCCTGAGACCCCCTGCGTTCCTCCGGTCGGCTGCTGCCTGCCACAAACTCCTGACAATCCGAAAACTCTCTGAAATCGCCTGATGGTCTGCTGCACACCAGCGGATTCTCACTCTTACGTTCATCAAAGAACGTAAGCATGCTCCCGTCCGCATCGGCAATGCGGAAGTTCTGAAGGCCGACAGACCCGATGGGCGTTCCATAATCCCGCAAAACAATCGCATAGATCTCCGGCCGTGTCAGGACATTCCGGATCGCCTCCCGGCTTTCGGCGATGTCCCTGTGCGCGGGCCAGCCGGCACTCGGTCCGATCTTCGGATTCTTCACCCACTGATAAAGCGCCGCGGCATCTTCCGCCAGCCACGGTCTCAGAACCAGACGCTGCGTCACAAAGCAGTTGTGCTCATTCATCGAAGCATGAATCAATGTACCCTTTTGGTACACCAGTTTCATGGAGAAAAACGGAATCTCCATGTCCAGGATCAGCGGAAGAAAGATCCGGTCCCCTGCCCAGTGGGGGATCCGGGAGAGCATTTCCTTCGGAATCCATTCGAGCGTGCCCTCGTCACACTCACGCAGCCGCACGTCCTTTCCCGAAGCCTGGTCCCTGTCATGAAACGCCGTGACAGTAAACAGGTGCATGTACTCCATGTCGTCATCATCCGACACAAATGTGACGATCCCGCAGTACCGGTACTGATCGACCCAAAGTCCGGTTTCTTCCCGGACCTCACGGCGCATACATTCCTCCGGGGTCTCACCCCATTCAAATTTACCGCCAACCCCGATCCACTTGCCGTGGTTGATATCATTTTTCTTCGAAATCCTGTGCATCATCAGGACGCAGCCGTCCGCTATGATATGCACCAGTGATGTCTCTTTCATCGTACCGATTTCTCCGTATGTACCCTCATTATACCGACTTCTCCGTATGTGCCCTCATTATACCGGCTTCTCCGTACGTGTCCTCATTATACCGGCTTCTCCGTATGCATCCTCATTGCACCGGCTTCTCCGAATACACCTTCATCCGTAACCGTTTCGCAAACTCTTCGCGCGGCAGCGGCCTGTCAAAATAAAATCCCTGCGCGCGGAGGCAGTCCATTTCCTTCAGCATCCGGATCTGATCCGGCGTCTCGACCCCCTCTGCGATGCATCGCATCCCCAGCTCCGTCGCCATGGAGATCACGTGCTTCATCATCACTGCGCTGCGGTCTCTGGTATCCGTCGTATAGGTCAGGAAACTGCGGTCAATCTTCAGCTCACTGAAGGGTATGTCCCGGAGCATGCTCATAGAAGAATAGCCTACACCGAAATCATCCACCGAAGTCCTGATCCCCTCATCCTTCAGCTTGTATACCAGCTCGCTCATGCGCTTCGAATGCACAGAGCTGGTCGTCTCCGTCAGCTCCACGATAATCAGCTCATGCGGAATCTCATACCGGTCAATCGTCTGCACGATCTGCCTGGCCAGGGAAGGATTGTTCAGATGCATCCGGGAAAAATTGGAGGAAACCTCCACAGGTTCCCCTCCCTGGTCAATCCATTTACGGATGTCCCGGCACGCACGATCCAGTACATAGAAATCCAGATCACACACCAGCTTGCCCCGCTCCAGCACCGGAATAAACTGGTCCGGCGGAACGATCTTTCCATTCCTAAGCCACCGGCACAGTGCCTCCGCGCCAATCACTTCATTGGTCAGAAGGGAAACCTTCGGCTGATAAAAGACATGGAACTCCTCATTCGCAAGCGCTTCCGGAAATGCAAGCTCTACATGCTTTGAATACTCCAGCATCCGGATGGTCTGCCGGTCGTAAAACAGGTACGGAGCGTGTTTCACGTACCGCGCCATATTCATACACGTCTGCGCAGCATCAATCATCTGATCCGACCCCTGAAAGTCCTTGCTTCCGGGACAGATTCCGGCGGTTGCACTGATCCGGTACCGCTCCTCTTCCAGGGAGCCATAGGAAATGTAGATTCCCTGGATCATTTTCAGGAAGCGATCGACATTCGAATTCCGGACAACAGCGCCTATATTGTCACCGCCGACTCTCCAGATCGTCTCCGGTTCCTCCAGAATGCTCTCCAGCGACTTCATGAAAGCCCGCATTACAATGGTCCCGTTCTCACGGCCGATCTGTGTGTTCATCTCACCGGTTCCATTTACATTCATGAAGAAGACGGAATAATCCCCGATTGTTCCCCGTCCCATCAGATCATCGACCAGAAAGGCTCCATACGTCATGTTCCTGGTACCAAACGCAGAATCATGCGTCACGGAATAGCGCAGTCCTTCCAGGAGGTAGACACTCTTCTTGATCATCGCAAACCCGGCAAGGCATTTTTCCGCCAGGTCCTTCTCCTCCGCGCTCCACTCCTGCCCCTTCTTCGGCCAGAACCGGAAGCAGATCATAGTCCCCGCAAAGGTTTCCCGCTCCCAGACAAGGGGCGCCGCCTCCGGATCCGGGTCTTCCCTGAAAAATGTCACAACCCGGGGACATCTCCCATTCTTCTGGGCATTGTCACCGGGTTTTTCCTCGAATTCAATCGCACCGATCTTCAGCGCAGGTGCAAGCTGACGGATGTTCTGTGCATCTTCTTCGCACATGAACAGACGGATCTTCTCTTCTTCCATGAGAAAATCCTGCAGCACTTTAAATTGATCCCTCTCCACCATCTCTTCACGTCCTGTCTGTTGCTTCCACTACCCTTATGCGGACTGCGTTCTTCATCCGCTGCTCTTTTGCGGACTGCGCTCTTCATCCGCTGCTTTTTTACGGATTGCAGTCTCCGCTCATTCCCTCAAATCACATATATTATAAGCAGGATAGCTTAATGAAACAAGTGCGAAAGATCTCTCGTTTCAGATCACACCCGCCACCGTTGCAGGTCACACCCCGACCAGCCTCCTGCTTAAGACACAGGGATCCTTCGTTTCGACCCCCGAAAGTCTACACTCAGGATCCCTGTGTCCGCCTTGGGGCTGGCCGGAGTGTGGCCTGTAACCCGCCGCCTGGTGCCTGCGGATTGCGCCGCTGCGCTCATCTGACTATAATTCATAGAACAGGAAAGGGTCAAAACAGGAGCGGACGATCTCATGGAACAGGAACGGACTGTCCCTGCGCACAGGGTTCCCTGCCCAATGCAACAGACTCGAAAACAAAAAACCTCTGCCATAACAGAAAGGAATCAAAGAAATGAGCATCCGCCTCGCCGAGCATAGAGACATCGACGACATTCTCCGTCTTCTGACGCAGGTCAACATGGTTCACCACAGGATCCGGCCGGATCTGTTCAAGGGACCGGCCACAAAGTATTCCCGCGAGGAGCTCGAAGAGAAGATCCGGTCCTGGGAAGATCACTCCACGGATGACCGGCCCGAGGACGGACAGCCTTCGGAACGCCAGCCTCTGGAACGTCAGTTTCCGGAACGCCAGCCTCTGGAAGATCAGTCTCCGAACAGACCGTCCCGGACGGTTCCTTCCCCCAAAGATCCGGTCTTTGTCTTCCCGGACGATGACGGACACATCCTCGGATATATCTTCTGCGAAGCGCAGGAGGTTGCGGAAAGCCCGCTCAGGACCGGCATCCGCACGCTGTACATCGACGACCTGTGTGTAGACGAAACCGCCCGCGGCAGGCATGTCGGCAGGCAGCTCTACGAATACGCCATTGCATACGCCCGCGCGAACGGATTTTACAACGTCACGCTCCATGTCTGGGGAGGAAATGACCCTGCCCTGAAGTTCTACCAGAAGATGGGAATGCAGAACCAGTACCTGTGCCTGGAGCAGATTCTGTAAAACGGATCCGTTCCGGCAATGCCGGTAAA
>CACXFW010000154.1 GCA_902767065.1 uncultured Lachnospiraceae bacterium
CTGATAGTAATGATATGGTAATTATTCAGCACCTCCTGGAATTGCTCATGATCCAGTCAGATAAGCTTGCTTATCTGACGGATCTGAACGGTTCCAGGGGGGCGCTGAATAGTTACATGATATGATGTAACGGTTCAGCATCTTTCCACGATCACCTCATCCCGGATCTTTTCATAGACCGCTGGATCGAAGTCTCCTGTGATCGGGGACATGGCGGACGCAGCCGATACCGAAACCGCATAGCCAAGGGCTTCCTCCGCGCTCATCCCCCTCTCCATGGCCACGGCAAACGCGCCTGTCATGGAATCTCCGCAGCCAACCGTGTTGACCGGCGTAAGAGACGGCGGTTTCCCGTGGAAAACACCGTCCTCGCAGGCAAGAACCGCACCGTCTGCGCCAAGGGAGATCACAATCCAGGGGATTCTGTAAGTCTTAAGAAGATCCCGGGCGGACCGAAGCACATCCTCACAGCCGCTGACCCTGATTCCCAGAAGCGCTTCGATCTCATCCTCATTTGGCTTGATCATGTCCGGACATCCCGCAAGGCCTTCCGACAGGTAGACGCCGCTGGTATCCAGGATCACCTTCCTCCCGGCCTTCTTCACGACAGCAATCAGTCTCCGGTAAATGTCCGAAGGCACGCCGCGGGGCGCGGATCCCGACATGGTTACCACGCTGCTTCCTTCGATGATCGAAGAAAACTCCTCCACAAACCGGTCCACATCTTCCTGTTTCACGCTGAATCCCGGCTCCAGGTACTCCGTGGACCCGTACTTCGGATCCAGAATGTTAATACAGCTTCTGGTTTCCCCTTCGACATGAAAGAAACGGGTCAAAACCCGGCTCTTCCGGGCAAGATCCTCCAGGTACTTCCCGTTGAAGCCGCCCGCGAAACCCGTCGCCTGCACCTTCGCGCCGCAGATTCCGGCAACCTTTGCCACATTGAGACCTTTCCCGCCTGCCGTGTTCCGGACTTCCTTCACACGCATGACCGTACCGTTCTCAATCGCCCGCTCCATCACGTAGGCTTTGTCAATCGAAGCATTCAGGGTGACCGTTGTAATCATCTGAGTCCTTTCCGTCTCGTCATCAGGCACTGTTTGCAGCTTGCCGCACGTCTTATCTATAAACGATCGTTTATTTCTGACAATACCCGTTCGGATTCAGGTCCCGTAATCGAAACCGCTTCGTCCTCAGGACCCGTACTTTCGAACGGGATCCGGCTGCCTAAATGGTTTCCATGCAGGATTGTGATTCTATCGCGATAAATCACGCAGAAGCATAATCTTCCAAGGCAAACGTACAGGCAGGATTCTTACGCTTCGCTGTCGATCAGGATCTTCCCCTTCACCGTTCCCGGTGTCTTGAACCATTCAAACGCCTCCGCGATCCGGGAAAGCGGTACTTTTCTGTAGATGAAGGATTCGTCGAATTTCAGCTGTCCGGTGCTGAAGTAATAGGAGGTCAGCTCCCATTCCTTTCCGGGGAACGGAGCCGAATAGGACATCCAGGATCCCGTGAGGGTGAATTCCTTCCGGTTCATGCATTCCCACTCATCCACGGTGAAGCTAAGCTCCCTCGTCGGGGTTCCGATAAAGCACACGCCTGCCTTGTTCGCCGCCAGCCGGAACGCCATCTTCATCGTAACCGTATTTCCCGCCGTCTCATAGACGTAGTCAAAGCCCCGGCCGTCCGTCAGCTCCATGGCCCTGTCCATGAAGCCCTCCTCCAGCGTATTGATTCCAGCGTCAGCGCCAAGCCGTTTTCCGAGCTCCAGGCGTTCATTTACGATATCAAAAACCACAACCTTCTTTGCGCCGAAGATCTTCGCCCACTGGAGCGTCATCATGCCGATCGTGCCTCCGCCAAGCACGGCTACCGTTCCTCCGCCCTGATAATCAAGGCGCTGAAGGCCGTGCAGGGCAACCGTCGCCGGCTCAAAGAACGCGCCTTGCTCGAAGCTGACATTGTCGGCAAAGGGAACCGCATTGAGCTGCGGCACGCTGACATATTCCGCGAAGCTTCCGAATTCACGCGACCCGATAAAGCTGTAATGCTTGCACAGAGAATAATCTCCCCGCTGGCAGTCTATACATTTCATGCAGGGAACCAGCGGGATACCGGCCACCCGGTCACCCGGCTTCAGGCGTGTCACTCCTTCCCCGGTCTCGACGACGGTTCCGGAAAACTCATGGCCGAGCACATTCGGGAAATAATGGCAGGCATCCGCGTTCACCCGCGGCACATCCGAGCCGCAGATTCCGGTATACCTGACCTTGATCAGAACCCTGCCCGGTCCGGCCTTCGGCGTCTCGATCTCTTCGTAGCGGATATCATTTTTTGCGTGTACAACTCCGGCTTTCATGGCAATCTCCGTTCCACCGCCTTCACTTTGCGGTATAAAAGAATCTCCTTATCTCCCGCAGGCCTGGTCATGGAATCAAACCTGCTGTGAATCATGAATCCTGCATCAATCGATGAAAATCCAGTCTGTCCGTGCAGGATGTATCAATCCGATGAAAAGACAGCCTCTCTGCGCATCATGCAGCGGTCAGAGGGAAAGATCAGCCTCTCTGCGCATCATGCAGCGGTCAGAGGGAAAGATCAGTCTGTCTGCGCATCATGCATCAGGTCCTTCAGATTCTCATACAGTGCCCGGTAGGTCCTGTAGCCCTTCTCATAGGCCTCAGCGTCCGCCCTCTTCGGTTCGTGGACGCGCCGGGTGGCAATGGTCCTGTCAATCACCTCCCGGTAAGAGGGGAAAAGTCCGACGCCAACCCCTGCCAGCATGCACGCCCCCCAGGTCGTCGCCGTGTCAGAGGAAGGAACTTCTATCTTCTTCCCGGTGATATCTGCCTTGATCTGCGTCCAGAGCAGGGAATTCGCAGACCCGCCCATCGCCTTCAAAACCTCCACATCCGCGCCTGCGCTCTTCGCGACTTCCAGGTTATGGCGAAGCGCGTAGGCAACTCCTTCCATCAGTGCCCGGATGAAATGGCCTTTCTTCTTCGTGAAGTCGATCCCGTAGAAGACCCCCTTCGCTTCCGGATCCCAGATCGGGGTCCGCTCGCCGGACAGATACGGCAGGAATACAAGCCCTTCGCTTCCGGCCGGAACCGCCGCCGCAGCCTGGTTCATCTGATCCAGCGAGCTTATGCCCAGCTGTTCCTTCATCAGCCGCTCCCCGTCGCCGAATTCCTTCTCAAACCAGCGCATCGCTCCGCCGCCGCCCGTCGTACCGCCCTGAAGCAGCCATCTGTCCGGCACCACATGGTATCCCAGAATCAGCCTGGGATCCGCATGGTACTGATCCATGCAGATGCTCATGCCGCCGGCCTGTCCGCCCTGCTCCTGCGTCTCTCCGGGCTCTGATACGCCGACCCCCAGCGTACCGCAGCAGGCATCCAGCCCGCCCGCAACAACCGGGGTTCCCTCCAGAAGGCCGGTCTTCGCGGCAGCTTCTGCCGTTACATGTCCCACGACCTTGTCGCAGGATACGATCTCAGGCAGGAAATGTTCCGGAATCCCCAGCTCCCTGGCCATCTCCAGGTCCCAGCAGCCTCTGCGCATATCGAAGCAGTGCCAGCCGTATCCCTGGGAAATGTCCTGTGTGACGGCGCCGGTCAGGCGGTATACAAGAAAGCTGTTGCACTGCAGGATCTTATCAATCCTTCCATACACCTCAGGCAACACTCTCTCATACCAGAGGACCTTGGGCGTGGTGTACATCGGCTGAAGGGGATTGCCCGCAACCGAGAAGATCCTGTCAGCACCGAGTCTCGAGGTCATTTCCTGGCAGATCTCATTGGCGCGCGTATCCATCCAGATCGGGGTCGGACACAGAACCTTTCCCTCCCCGTCCAGCGCCACCGCAGACCAGCTCTGTCCGTCCACACCGATTCCGGCGATCCTGTCCGCAGACACTCCGCTCTTCTCCAGAAGGGTCCTGATTGCAGCCGCAACACCGTTCCACCAGTCATCGGGATTCTGCTCCGCCCAGCCCGTATGCGGGTATTGCACCGGATATTCTTTCGTCGCGGACGAAACCGCGTGTCCGTCTTTATCAAACACCGCCACCTTGCAGGAGCTGGTTCCGATATCAATTCCCAGTAATAATTCACTCATAATCTCATCGCTTCCATGCGTCAGCGGCGGTCATAAGCCGCAGCCTTTTATAACTGCCTGATTCATGATGCACAGCGGGGGCGGAAAACCTCCACAGGGAAGGAATCCCTGACGATCTGCCCTGCCTCCTCCAGATCCCGGATCGCGCCTCTTCCCCACATCTGAACGATAATATTCCCGATCGCGGAAGCCTCCACCGGTCCGGCGGTCACTTCCTTGCCAAGCGCATCCGCCGTCAGCTGGTTCAGGTAAGCGGCCTGAGAGCCGCCGCCCACAATCTGCACCTTCCGGTACTTCTTTCCGGTCAGATCCTCAAGTTCCTTCGCCGTCTTTGCGTAGCACGCGGCCAGGCTCCTGTAGACGACGCTGGCCATCTCTGACGGCGTTTCGGGCGCCTTCATGCCATGCGCCACGCACCAGTCACGGATACTGCCGCACATACTGTCCGGGGACAGGAAACAGTTGTCCTGCACATCCACTATGGCGGGGAAATCCCTGTTCTCCTCCGCCATCCGGCACAGACTGGCGAAGCTGTAACGATCGCCATACTCATGGCGTACGGACTGAATCATCCACAGGCCCATGATATTCTTATGGAAACAGATCGATCCGTCGGCACTGCCCTCATTCGTAAAGTTCGCTCTCCGGCTTTCCTCGCTGCAGTCCGGGCCATCCCGGCGCACGCCCATGAGAGACCAGGTGCCGGAGCTGATATAGATGCTCTCTTCCTCCGTCCTTGGCAAGGCGGCAACCGCGCAGGCGGTGTCATGCGTCGCAGGAAGATAGACATCCGGACAGCAGCCTGCCTGCTCCTGGCAGCGCTTCGACAGTTTCCCGACAAAGGTTCCCGGAAAGCTGACAGGACCAAACAGCCGTTTCGGCAGGCCCAGCAGATCGATCAGGTCAAAGTCCCAGTCTTTCCTGTCCGGGTCCATCAGCTGCGATGTGGAAGCCTCGGTGTATTCCCATTTCTTTACGCCGGTCAGAAGATAATTCAGATAATCCGGCGTCATCAGAAGGGATACGGCCTTCTCCAGATGAGAGGGATTCCGCTCCCTGACCGACATCAGCTGATAGATCGTGTTGTAATCCGCCTTGAGCAGGCCTGTCCTGCGGTAAAGCTCCTGCGGGGAAATGATCTTCTCGACTACGCGGTCCATTCCGGTGGTTCTCAGATCCCGGTATCCATAGCTCTCACCCACCAGGTCTCCATTTTCATCCAGAAGGACATAATCCACGCCCCAGGTATCAATCGCCAGGCTGACCGGGCTCTTACCCGCTTCTGTGCACAGACGAAGCCCTTCAACGATGTTGTCGGCAATCTTTGTGTAATCCCAGCACAGCGCCCCTTCGCGCTTTTCCATCTGATTGTCAAACCGGTGGATGGTTTCCAGCGTCAGCTTCCCATCCTCCAGAGCTCCCAGGATCAGGCGGCCGCCCGAAGCGCCGATATCAGCTGCCGCGTAGTATTGTTTCATAATGTCTGTGTTCCTCCCGCGGATTCCCGTTTCCATCTGTGACCCATTCCACACGGCATCTCCCGCGCCGGACCTGCCGCCGGCAGGCTGGTATCTTTGCGTTTCGCTTCAGGAGCGCCTCCTTACACGGATCATCAGTCCGTTACAACGCCCTTCTGAAGCATAATGTTGGCATACAGCGCGGACTCTCCCGTTGCGATGATCGCGTAGGACTTCTTCGTCTCCTCGTAGAAGGCAAAGCGCTCAATCGTTCCGATCGCTTTCTCTCCGCGCGGATCGTGCTTTCTGACGATCTCCTTGTAGGTCTCCCAGATCGGGGTCTCCACAGGATCTCCCGGCATCACCTCCATCAGGCTGACCGGATGCTCCACATAGGTATCAAGCGGAAATACCTGGAGAATCGCATCCAGGATCTCCGGCACGCCATGTCCGTCCATCCGGATCACGATCGCGTCCTTTCCCATCGACTCTGCGGGGAAATTACCGTCCCCGATCACCAGGCGGTCACTGTGTCCCATCTCTGCCAGAACCATCAAAAGCTCCGGTGAGAGAATTTTAGGAATTCCTTTTAACATGGTTCTTTTCTCCTTCCTCGTTCGTCCGGTGAACATTGGCGGCAAGCCTGCCCTGCCGCGCTCAGAGCTGAAAACATCGGCCGCAGCCGACATTTTCAGCATCCTGCAGCTTCACGCATCCGGACAGTCTACGATCACGCCGTCCTCATCCCACAGATCATGCCAGTCATTTGCTCCCGGCCACAGGAACACCTGGCCCTTGACCAGACGGTTGTTCTTCTCCAGGCCTGCGATGATTTCCATTTCCTCATCCGTCAGCGGATCGGACACCGTTGCGGCGAGATTGCTGGTATACTCCGCCTCATGGACAGAGAACGGGATCGGGATCTGCCCTCTCCTGACGGCCCACTTCAGACAGATGATCGCCGGATGGACGCCTCTCTTCTTCGCGATCTCCACCAGCTCCGGCACCTTCATGTCCGCAATGTCAGTCGCAACGATATCTCTCTCCGGTCTCTGGGGAGAGCCAAGCGGCATGAAGCCGACCGGCTGGATCTCATGCGCCTTCAGCCAGTCAAAGAGCTCCTTCTGCTGGAAGCAGGGATGAAGCTCCATCTCGCAGGCTGCGGGCTTGATCTCAAACTTGTCAATCACCGCCTCCAGCTTCGGAATCGTCATGTTCGAGATTCCGATGTTGCGGACCAGACCCTTCCTGACAAGCTCCTCGCACTGCCGGTAGGTATCCATGAATTCCTCCACGGAAAACGGCTTTGAATCCGGATTGCGGGAATCAACATCGCAGCCCGGTGCATGATAGTTCGGGAACGGCCAGTGAATAAAATACATGTCAACGTATTCGCACTGCAGGTCCTGAATGCTCTTCCTGCAGGCCTTCTCCACCTCACGGTGCTGATCGTTCCACACCTTGGTCATGATAAAGAGATCCTTTCTCTCCACCACGCCCTCGCGGAACGCCTGCGCGAAGACTTCTCCGATCTGGTCCTCATTCTGATAGCATGAGGCACAGTCAAACATTCTGTAGCCGCACCGGATCGCTCCAGCCACTGCGGCAGAAACCTGGTCGGCGGTAAAACGGTCCGACCCGAAGGTTCCCATTCCTACGCAGGGGATCTGCTCACCGGTATTCAGAGTTACTTTTGGAATCAGCGCAGCATCAATTTTCATACTCTTCCCCCCTCTTCCGGGATCTGCTATTTCTCAGCCAAATGCATATTCTTCAGCACCGACGGGTCTGGGAAGCCGGCCGGCCTTCGTGTCCATCCCCCGCCGGAATCAGCCATCCTGCTGACGAAAGGCGGAATACAGCCCCGACCTGTTCGTGAAATTGATGAATCCCCATTAAAAACAGCCCTGAATTCCCGGATAATCAACAATTCCACGGCATACTGAATCATAACGCGTTAAATTCATTATAGGTTGCCCAGGCAGGGAAACAAGTGCTAAAATTCGTTTAGAACAGGACAATCTTCAGGTCATGACGGACCACGGCCGCATCGAAAGAGCAGTCTCAGGCCGGGGAAAAAGGAAGAGAAAGAGGAAGAGCAACAGAAAGAGGAACAGCAGGAACAGCAGGATCAGCAGGAGCTGGAGCAGGAACAACGAGAACAGCAACAGCAGGAGCAACAGATCAGCAGGAGCTGGAGCAGAAGCAGCAGGAACAACGAGAACAGAAAGAGCCGGAGCAACGGGAACAGCAACAGCAGGAGCAA
>CACXFW010000155.1 GCA_902767065.1 uncultured Lachnospiraceae bacterium
ATACGGCGCAACATGAAAAGCGGCAGGATGGACGGAACCTGCAGGAAGGAGGACGGATGGTTGGATGAAAGAAAAACCGCAGATCCTGAATGGATGGAAGCGGTGCGCAGGGAATTCATTGATCCCGTGCCATCCGGTCTCTGCCCTGAGTGCGGTAGACCTGTTTACCAGAACCCCAGGGGCAGGCATAAGAGATTCTGCTCTGAAAAATGCAGGTTTGCCTGGAAGAACAGGCATCCGAACCCGGCCAACTGGAAATCTACGAGGATAGCCGTCTGCCCGGTCTGCGGGAAGGAATTCATGGCGAGCCGGGAATACCGGGCGGAACGGAAATACTGCAGCCGGTCCTGCGCCAACAGGGGCCGGGCGGTGGAGAGGAGAAAACGAGATGATACGGGAGAAACTGCTGAAAGGGATTCATGACCTTGAAACGGACCATCTGTCCGGCACGCATGCGGAGGATTACAACCGGGGCTGGGATGATGCCCTTTGTTATGTCGAGACGATGGTGAACGAGCTGTTCAGGGAGGAAGGCGGCCGGGAGACCACGGAAGAACCGGCGGATGACCCGGTCAACCATCCGGGCCATTACTGCGACGGAGGAATCGAGACACTGGATTTCATCCTGGCAAAGAAGCTGGATTTCCTGCTGGGGCAGGTCTGCAAGTACATATCCAGGGCAGGTAAGAAGGATCCTGCAAAGGAACTGGAGGATCTTCAGAAGGCGGAGTTTTATCTGAAACGGAAAATAGAAACATTCAAACAGGCGGTGTGATATGAGAGTCAGTATTCCGGGGCAGGACAGGGTCATTGCCCATTATGGCGAGGAAGCGCAGAGCATGATCCACATGGAGGAATGCGGTGAACTGATCCAGGCGGTCAGCAAGATGCGCAGGGCGAAGGCGGCATACATTGCCGGGGCGCAGGTTGATGACAACGCGGCCTACTACAACCTTCTGGAGGAGATGGCGGACGTCCTGATCTGCATGGAGCAGATGAAGGAGATTTACGGTATCAGCGACTTTGAGCTGCAGAAAATTGTCGACAGGAAGGTAAAGCGGCAGGAGACAAGGCTGGATGAATCTGAAAGACGGCTTTTTGAAAAACAGCCTGTTTATCGGCTTTGGTGCGGATATTAACTACGGCAGGGATGAGATGGAAGGAGAACAGGAATCATGAGCCATTACGCAGTAGCTGTATTTCACAGAAAAGACCAGACAGTGGATGAACTCCTGGCACCATACAGTGAAAACCTTAAGGTCGATCCTTATGTTTCCATGTCCCGCCAGGAGGCCATCGAATACGCCAGGAAGCATATCAAAGGATATGAGGGAAAGACGGATGAAGAGTGCTGGCAGTTTATGGCGGACGATGCGGGTGAAGGGATGACCGATGCAGACGGGAACATCCTCAGCACTTATAACCCCAGGAGCAAATGGGACTGGTGGTACGAAGGCGGCAGGTGGGGCGGCATGCTCAACAGCCAGGGATCCACAGTAGACTCCGGAAGGTTCGGGGATCTTTCCTTCCCGCCCGATGAGGAAGCCTATGAAGAAGCCCTGCGCTTCTGGGATGTTGCGATAGACCACAAGCCCGTTGCAGACGGGGAGGAATACAGCCCGTTCTACAAAGAGGAATATTACCGGGAGTATTACGGGGACAGGGAGACCTACGCACGGCAGCAGGCGGAGTTTTCCACTTACGCGGTCGTCACGCCGGACGGCGAGTGGCATGCTCCCGGGGAAATGGGATGGTTCGGATGCTCCTCGGAATCTGCGGAGGATTTCCGGGACTGGTATGGACATTACAAAGAGAGGTTCCTGGATACGGCTGATCCGGACTGGATCCTCACGATCGTGGACTGCCACATTTAAGGAGGACGGAAGTTGAAAGTAATCAAGAGGGACGGTACGGAAGTTCCGTTTGATCTGGACAAGATACAGAAGGCGCTGTTCAAGGCGGACGAAGCGGTCCGGGAGTCGGGCGGCGAAGGCGCACTGAGCACGGCGGATATCCTGACTATGGCAGCGGCGGTGGAACTAAGGTGCGGGAAGCTTGCAAGGG
>CACXFW010000156.1 GCA_902767065.1 uncultured Lachnospiraceae bacterium
CCATTGCTGAAAAGGTGAGGCCGCCCCGGATATCTGATCAGCATCCCGCTCTCAGATTCGGTAAAGTATTGCAGAGAATGATTCTGAAAATGCGGCGGCCCGGACACAGATGTTCTGTCCGGGCCGCCGCATTTACCGGGATCCTCAAAGCAAAAGCTCTGCCTTTAGGATCCCTTAATCGTGAAAGATACAGGATCAGTCAGCTTCTGCCTCAGCTCATGAAAGTACCGTCTTCCATCTGCTGAATATAGGCGGCATATTCCTCCTGGACATCCACCGGAACAATCTCCTCGTTCAGTGCACCAGCGGAAAGCACACCATTCTGAAGAGTTCCGTACAGAGTTTCTCCGCCAAATTCTCCTTCTTCAACAGCCTTCATGCTCAGTTCAATCAGAACCGCATTATCTGTAACCTGGCTGCCGATGACACAATCATTCTGGCCAAGCAGGTCGGCCGGCTGCGCGATGTCATAGACAGTAATCTCACCATTTTCTTCATTTGCTTCATCAATTGCCTGACGCGCACCCGAGTCAACCGCGGAAGCGTCGCCAAAGAAAACATCCGCCCCTTCATCCATCATGGCCTTCGCAAACTCAAGGCCCTTGTCGGAAGCGGAGAAGTCTCCCGAGTAAACCGGATCCAGAAGCGTTACGCTCTTGCCATGCTCCTCAGCGACAAACGATGCAGCCTCTCCATAACCGGCATACTTGGCAAGAGTGGTATCCAGCTCCATGCCGCCGATGAACGCAATTGTTCCGGATTCAGTCATCAGTCCGGCAAGAGCACCGGCGATCCAGCCGATCTGGGTTGCATCCGGAAGCAGAGAAGAAACATTGCCGTTCACAGCCTTTTCCGGGGTACTCTCTCCGCCGTTCAGCAGGGCAAAGGCGATTTCCGGGTACTCTTCCGCTGCCTGAAGAATCGCGTCCGTATACTGATTGCCCGGCGCGTAGATCATATCGACCCCCAGGTCACAGTAAGAGACGATCGTATCATAGTAGGAAGACTGTGCAATGCTGTCAGAATACATCGTTTCCCAGCCGCATTCTTCCGCCGCATCCATCATGGCGTTGTAGCATGCCATTCCCCAGCCGCCATCTGAGATACTGGAGTCACAGATCATTGCGACAGTACGGGTATCGGCCTGTGCGGTAAATGTCGGAGCCATGGAAGCGATCATAGCGCCCACAACTGCCATAGCGATCAGTTTTCTTTTCATGTTTTCCTCCTTTTCTGATCATACCTTCTGTTGATTGCTGCTTATCTGAACTATTCAGCGCTTTGTGTCCGGGCAATGGAAAGCTGAATAGTTGCGCATGAAATCATCTGCCTGTACGGCTGCCGCCCCTGATGAGCAAAACGCGGATGCGCAGGCAGCCGCATGAGCTTAAAACGCTCTCCGCAGTCCTTCTTTCTCACTGCTCTTCCTTGCGGTATGGCTGGCCGCTGGCCTTCGGCCCTGCCTGCTTTGCACCGATGATGGTCAGTACCACAACTGTGGCCACATACGGAATCATCTGGAAGAACTGATACGGAAGCGTGTTATTGACCAGCTGCAGACGAATCTGCAGGGCATCGCAAAAACCGAAGAACAGGCAGGCAATCAGGACTCCTCCCGGGCTCCATCGCCCGAAAATGACCGCCGCCAGGGCAATGAAACCGCGGCCCGCCACATTTCCGTCCACATAGGTCCTGGAATAGCAGGTGGTCAGGTAGGCACCGCCGATGCCGGAAAGAGCTCCGCAGATCACGCAGGCGAGATACTTGATCCTGATGACATTGATGCCAAGCGTGGCAGCCGCCTTCGGATACTCTCCGACTGCCTTATAGTTCAGTCCGGACTTTGTACGCGCAAAGAAGATGGCGGTCACAATGACCAGAATGTAAGCCAGGTAAACCATTGGCGTCTGGTCCAGAAACAGATTAATGAAGAAATTGTCGCTCTTGATCCCGAGCATCCCCTTCACAGTTCCCATCAGTCCCGCCTGTACCAGCTCGCTTCCGGATCCGAAGTAGACCCTGTAAATGAATGCCGCAAGCGCGGGTGCGAAGATGTTGATCGCCATGCCGTAGACGATCTGCTCCGCACTCAGACTGATCGTTGCATAGGCGAAGATCATGTTGACACACACGCCTGCAAGGGCACCCGCCAGGACGCCGAGAAGCGGATTCCCCGTGATCAGGCTGACAAGAAATCCTGTCAGGGATCCGATCGCCGCCAGTCCCTCAATGCCGATGTTGACAAGACCAGCCCGCTGGGAATAGAGTTCCGCAAGGGAGAGGAAGATCAGAGGGGATGCCATTCTGACACTTGCCAGAATCAGGTTCGTGATAAAGGATCCCATAGTTATACCTCCTCCCCTGCTTTTTTCCGGAAACGGTTTTTGAATTCCGGAAGCCTTACCATCGCCATTCCTGCCACAGTGAAGACGATCACAAGTGCCTGGATGATGTCCGAAACACTGGTCGGAACGCCGGTCGCGGTCTGCATGGTTGTCGATCCGACCCTGAGCGCCGCAAAGAATATCGCAACCAGAATTCCGGCGAGCGGATGCAGGCTGGCGATCAGCGCCATGGCTACTCCATCAAACCCATACCCTGCGCCAAAGCCGTTGATCAGCCGAAACTGCGTGCCAAGCAGCTCAAGCGCTCCTCCCAGTCCCGCTATGGCTCCGGAGACAAGGAAGCTCATAAGGAGGTAACGCTTCACGTTGAAGCCGTTTACCTTCGAGGCAGTCATATTCAGGCCGACCGCCCTGAGCCTGAACCCCGAAGAGGTATAGAAGAGAAAGTAGAAGACTGCAATTCCGACAATGACGGCGACAGGAAACGCAATGGTTGCCCTCAATCCGAAGAAAGACGGAAGCTTCGTCTCATCCGGAACCGCCACAGTCTGCGGGACGCTGCCGTCTCTGAGCCAGTTTGTGTAAACCACACCCATCAGAAGCGTCGCCACATAGTTCAGCATGATCGTGATGATCATCTCATTTTGCCCGCGGTATACCCTCAAAAGGCCGGCGGCGCCTGCCCACAGCCCGCCTCCGACAGCACCCGCAAGCGCACACAGGATCATCGCCCAGACTCCGGTCAGGGGACTCCTGGTGGCAATATAACAGGCCAGTATGGAGCCGATGATAAACTGTCCCTCTCCTCCAAGGTTGAATACACCGCAGCGATAAGCAAAGCAGGCGCACAGCGTCGTAAAGATCAGCGGCGTCGCCCGGGAGAAGGTTGTTCCGAGATTACGCAGATTCCCGAAAGAACCTTTCAGCAGATACTGAATGGCCGCCACGGGGCTTGCTCCCAGCGCTGCAATGATGATGCATCCGATCAGGAATGAGGTGATGATGGACAGCACCGGAACGATGATCATCGCTGCGTTCCCTTTTCTTTTCATACTGTCATTCCCCCCCTTTTCCCGCCATTGCCAGAGAGATCCTTTCAACCGGAGGATTCCTCCCGGGATACTCTCCCATGATCTGCCCCTCGAACATCACGATAATCCGGTCTGAAAGCTCCAGAATCTCATCGAAGTCTGCCGAGATCAGAAGGACGGCGCATCCTTTGTCTCTCTGTGCAATGACAGTATCATGGATAAATCGGGTTGCGCCGATATCCACTCCTCTCGTGGGATGTACCGCGACCAGAAGATCCGGTCCGGACTCCAGCTCTCTTGCCAGGATGATCTTCTGCTGGTTCCCGCCGGAGAGATTCCTGGATTCCTGTTCGACGGAAGAACAGCGGATATCATATTTCTTCTGCATCGCGCACGCGTAATCGCGAATCGCCTTTTTCTTCAGATGGAAACCGTTCCAGTCCGAGAAACGTCTGTCTCCCGTCGACTTCAGTACCAGGTTGTCCGCGACAGACATATTGCCGACAAGCCCCGCCTTGTTCCGGTCCTCCGGTATATGAGAGACATTCTCACAGATAAACCCGTTCGGGTCGAAACGTCCGACCCTTGAACCCTTCAGATCCATGTCCCCCTCTTCCGGAGCAATGTTTCCTGTCAGGAGCATCGCGAGCTGGCTCTGTCCGTTTCCATCTACACCGGCGACCCCGACGATCTCTCCGCGCCGGATCTGGAGGGAGATATCATTCAGGCCATTGTGCTTTGAGTTTTTATGGTAGCTGATATGGTTCAGGACCGCTATGGCCTCTTTGTCGGATTCTACCTTCTGATATTGGGATGGCTTCAGCTGTCTGCCGATCATTCTGTTCGCCAGTTCCTCTCCGGTGACATCCCCGATCCTGAATGTTTCCACCGTCTTTCCGGCCCTGAGAATTGTAACGCGGTCTGAAATGCGAAGAACCTCCCGCATCTTATGGCTGATAAAAATGACGCTCTTTCCTTCCCCCGTAAGCTTCTTCATGATCTCGAAAAGGCCTTCCACTTCCTGATCCGTAAGCGCCGCCGTCGGCTCATCGAGAACCAGCACATCACATCCGCGGTACAATGCTTTCAGGATCTCTACCCTTTGCTGGGCTCCAACCGCCAGTTCCGTGATCGGCTGGTCGAGATCCGCGACAAGTCCATAACGCTGTGAAAGCTCCGTGATCTCCTTTCTCCTTGATGACCTGTCAATGAAGATACCTCTGGAGCGGGAATCCCCGAGAATGATATTCTCGAATACCGTCATCGCTTCCACGAGCATAAAGTGCTGATGCACCATACCGATCCCATACCTGACCGCATCGGACGGAGATTCAATCTTCACCTTCTGACCATGGACATAGATATCCCCTTCCGTTGGCTGATACAGGCCAAACAGGATATTCATCAGCGTACTCTTCCCGGCTCCGTTCTCTCCCAGCAGGGTATGAACTTCTCCCGCACAGACATCAAAACTGACGTCACGATTTGCATACGCGGAGCCGAAAACCTTTGTGATATGCTCCATCCGGAGAACTTCTGCTGCAGTTTCAACGGCCATAGCGCCCCACCGCCTTTCTGAACAGTTCCTGCCTCTTCTGCGCTGCTCCTGAAAGATACCGGTTCAGGCAGAAAAGAGATATATATTGTTACTATTCAGCACCCCATGAATTCTCACAAAATCAGGACGGGGAGTTTACTCACCGGACGATTTTTGAGAATTCATGGGGCGGGC
>CACXFW010000157.1 GCA_902767065.1 uncultured Lachnospiraceae bacterium
GAACCGCTCAGATCCGTCAGATAAGCAAGCTTATCTGACTGGATCATGAGCAATTCCAGGAGGTGCTGAATAATTACAAAAAAACAGGCTTCGCGCTGACTGGTATCATCGTCGAAGCCTGTATTCTTCGTGTTTGCCGGGACATTGCCGAAGCCTGTATCCTTCGTGTTTGCCGGGACATCGTTGAAGCCTGCATCCTTCGTGTTTGCCGGGACATCGTCGAAGAGTTCATCTTTCGTGTTCACCGGAACAGCAGCAGATTCGCGATCCCGAAGTAGAGCAGCAGGGATACCGCGTCTACAATCGTTGTGATGAACGGACTTGCCATCACGGCGGGATCGAAGCCCATACGCTTCGCGATGATCGGAAGCGTGCAGCCGATCAGCTCAGCTACCATGACCGTCAGAACCATCGTGCAGCAGACCACAAGGGCGACCAGGACGGTGACGTCCGGGTTATGCAGCAGCAGGCGGTCGATCAGCATGATCTTTCCAAAGCATGCACAGGCCAGGGCGGTTCCGCAAAGTACGGAAGAGCGGATCTCCTTCCACACGACGCTGGCCATATCCTTGAAATCGATCTCTCCCAGGGACAGAGCGCGGATTACGGTAACGGAGGACTGCGATCCGGAATTTCCGCCGGTATCCATGAGCATCGGGATGAAGGCGGTCAGCACGACCTGGGCAGCCAGCGCATTTTCGAATCCGGTAATGATCATTCCTGTGAAGGTTGCGGAGACCATCAGGAGCATGAGCCAGGGAATGCGGTGCCGGAACAGATCCAGCGGCGAAGAACGCATATAGGTTTTATCAGACGGCGTCATACCTGCCATGATCTCGATATCCTCAGTTGCCTCTTCCTGCAGGATATCCATCGCGTCATCGAAGGTTACGATACCGACCATCCGGTTTCCGCTGTCCACTACCGGCATCGCCAGGAAGTTGTACTTGGAGAGCATGCGCGCCGTATCTTCCTGGTCGGTCAGGGTAGAGACGGTGATGACATGCGGATTCATGAGCGCTTCAATCTTCGTCTCCCGGTCCGGACAAAGGAGAAGGTCCTTTACCGTAACCAGCCCCAGCAGATTGCGTTCCTTGGTGACATAGCAGGTATAGATGGTTTCCTTGTCAACACCGGTATTCTTGATCCGGTCAAAGGCTTCGCTGACCGTCATCTCGGGGCGCAGTGACACGTACTCCGTGGTCATGATCGACCCGGCCGAATTCTCCGGATAGCGCAGGATCTCGTTGATCTCCTTGCGCATGTCGGGGCTTGCCTGGGCGAGGATCCGCTTGACAACATTGGCGGGCATCTCCTCAACGATGTCAACCGCGTCATCTACGTACAGCTCATTTACCACCTCATGAAGTTCAAGGTCGGAGAATCCGCGGATCAGGAGCTCCTGCGTTTCCGGCTCCATCTCCACAAAGGTTTCGGCTGCCAGCTCTTTGGGAAGAAGACGGAACAAAAGCGGAAGCTGTTCCTGCGTTACTCCGTCAAATACCGCGACAATGTCTGCAGGGTTCATTGTAACGAGAATATCCCGGATCGCGGAATAGCGTTTTTCCTTCAGCAGAACTCCAAGTGTGCTTTCTACTGTGACATTGTGAACAGCCATATAGCTTACCTCCCCCCGCAGATAAAATGCATATCCGGCTGCCTCGTGTTCCACAGGGTTATTCGTTGGTGAGCCTGGACACAGGCAATACCCATCAGGGCACTCCCCCCGGAACCGGACATGCACTTATAGTGTAAAATTTTGGAGGAAAAATGGCAAGTGATTTCTTTCTCCCGATGCCCCATCCTTGCTGTCCGCTGCGGGGAATCGTGAACAGTCACGGTCGGGGTGTGATCTGTAACCGGGCAGGAGCGCCGCTGGCGGGTGGTGAACTGTAATACGTGACAGATCCCGATTTGGCGGGTATAATCGGTTCCGTAGCCAGGCACGGATAAGACAGGGATGGTGAAGTATGCTTTCATCACTGACTGCACCGCTGATACAGCGGCAGAATGGAGAGCGGCATGACATATGGTGATCCTTCGCTGAAAACATTTTATCTCCTGGAGATCCTCACACACAGAACGGATGAGGGGCATCCTCTGAGTACGGCCGATCTGATCCGGATCCTTGAAACGCAGTATCAGATCCGGCTGAACCGTACCACAGTGTATTCGGAGATCCGGAAGATCACGGAAGCAGGTGTGGATGTCGTGCGCAGCCAGGAGAAGCCATCCGGCTATTATGTCGGATCAAGGCAGTTTGAACTGGCAGAACTGAAGCTTTTAGTGGACGCGGTCCAGTCTTCGAAGTTTATTACACAGAAGAAGTCGGAGCAGTTGATCCGGAAGCTGGAGTCGCTGTGCAGCCGTCATGAGGCGAAGCAGCTGAGCAGCCAGGTTACGGTTTACAACCGGCCCAAGACGCCGAACGAGACCATCTATTATAATGTGGACATGATCCATACCGCGATCTTTCAGAACCATCAGATTACATATCAGTATGTTGAGTGGACGATGGAAAAGAAGACCAGGCCAAGGCATGGAGGCGCATATTACAATGTCAGCCCGCTTCATCTGATGTGGGATGACGAGAACTACTACCTGATCGCGTTTGATGAGCAGACGAAGAGTGTGCGCCATTACCGGGTCGACAAGATGCGGAACATGGTCATACAGGAGGATGTCAGAAGTGAAGAGGCTCTGGAGCAGACCTTTGATCCGGGAGAGTTTTCCAGAAAGACATTTGGCATGTATAATGGGGTGGATGCAAAGGTACAGCTTCAGGGGAAAAAGAACCTCGCAGGCGTTGTGCTGGACAGGTTCGGGACGGATATCTGGATGCACCCGCTGGATGAGGATACGTTCTCGGCTCAGGTGACGGTGACGGTCAGCCGGCAGTTCTTTGGATGGATGACCGCGATCGGAGAGGGACTGAAGATTACCGGGCCGGATAAGGTGAAGGAACAGTACAGAGCATACCTGGAGAAGATCCTGGAACACATTAATTAGCGTAACTATTCAGACCACCGCTTACTCAGAACACTTCGTGTTCTTCGCTGTGGGCGGACAGAGCGGTTTCACCGCTTGTCCGCCCCCTGGAACCGCTCAGATCCGTCA
>CACXFW010000158.1 GCA_902767065.1 uncultured Lachnospiraceae bacterium
GAACTTCCCCACAACCGGGAACAACAAGCTGCGAAGATGCGGCGGATGCGCGTTAGCGCAGACGGTTCACGGTCTGTGGGGAAGGGGCCGTGAATAGTAACCCCAAAAGCAATGTCGGACGAAACCTGTTTCCGAATTTCGTGAAACTGCATCGAAAACATGTTATACTGAGATACGGATTTCTCTGAAGAGAATTCTGTGAGCTGCCGGTGGAAGACTGAAACAGAAAAGAAAGCTGTGAGTTGCCGGTGGGAGACTGAAACAGGAAAGAAAGCAGTTGGTACGAGGACTATGACATTTATTTATCCGGTCATTATGACAAAGCGGGCAGATGGATCCTGGGAAGGGGAATTCCCGGATCTTGATCTGTGCAGATGTGAAGGACAGACGCTGTTTGACGCGCTGGAGGATGCGCGGGAGCAGATGTATAACTGGATTGATCTGGAGCTTCATGAAGAAGATCCTGTCATGCCGCATGTTTCGGAGGAAGGAGACCTTGCACTGAAGGAGGGTCAGGAGGTGCGCAGTGTGATGGTGCACTACCGCTATACGGAAGGTTGGGATGAATGATGGAGCGAAGGATGGTGGATCCGGCGTTAAGTGCGGACGGAAGCGGTGAGACAACAGGATCCGGGGAAAAGCAATCTGACCGAAAGCCTGAGTGCGGAGCGAAAGGAGACCACAAGACAGCTGATTCCGGAAAAATGAACTCTGACCTGAAGCCGGAGAGCAGTCTGAGGGAGCTGAGGGACCGGATAGATGCGGTTGACCGTGAGATTGTCCGTCTTTTTGAAAGGCGTATGGGAATCTCGGAGGAGATCGCCGCGGTGAAGGCTGGCACGGACCGGAAGGTATATGACAAGGAGCGGGAGAATGCGAAGATCGCGGCCGTACGGGAGCTTGCGCACGGTGACTTTAACAAGAGGGGCATCGGTGAACTGTTCCGCCAGCTGATGGGCATGAGCCGAAGGCGCCAGTATGCGATTCTGGAACAGGGAAGGGCGTTGGGCAGAACGCCCTTTATTGAGGTCGCTCAGCTGGACAGGGAGAACATCCGGGTTGTGTACCAGGGAGTGGAAGGAGCTTACAGCCATGCCGCGCTCCAGGCGTATTTTGGCGAACAGACGGAGTCTTTTCATGTGAGGAAGTTCAGGGACGCCATGGAGGCGATCGCGGACGGTTCGGCAGATTACGCGGTTCTGCCGATTGAGAATACGACAGCAGGGATTGTTGCGGACAATTTCGATCTGCTTGTGGATTTTGAAAACTATATCGTCGCGGAGCAGATCATTCCGGTGGAGCATGTACTCATGGCGCCTGCCGGGGCAAGGATGGAGGATATCCGTCTTGTCTATTCCCATCCGCAGGCGCTGAGCCAGTGCGACGGCCTCTTTAACCGGCATCCGGAACTGAGAGCGGTTGCCTACGATAATACGGCGCTCGCCGCCAGAAAGGTCGCCAAGGACCAGAAGATGGACGAAGCAGCGATCGGAAGCGCATTTGCCGCCAGGCTCTTCGGTCTGGAGGTTCTTCAGGAGCATGTAAATGATCAGGAAGCGAACGCGACGCGGTTTATGATCGTTACCAACCAGAGGATCTTTGTGAAGGGAGCCGGAAAGATCACGATCTGCCTGGAGCTTCCGCATTCATCCGGAACGCTGTACAATATTCTTTCGAATTTTATCTATAATGACGTGAACATGACGCATATCGAATCGCGCCCCATTCCCGGCAGAAACTGGGAGTATCGCTTCTTTATCGACTTTGAGGGGAACCTGAATGACTCATCCGTAAGAAGCGCTCTGAGGGGAATCCGTCAGGAAGCGATCAATATGAAGATTCTCGGGAACTATTAATCCCTGAAAGAGTGAGGCTTAACAATGCGGGGGACGAAAGCTGCCGCTTGCAGGGAAGCTTTCGTGGAAGTCAGGCTTTTGGCGCTGTAATCAAGAGATAAGATCCCGGATCAGAATCCGGAAAGAGGAAAGTATGACACTGAGAATCGAAGAGTTGGTGCTTTACCGGGATGCGGAGGGAGGTGTTCTTGACACGCTTGCATCCCTCAGGAAGAATCTGGATAGAATCGCGGAGGATCCGTCCCTGAGAAGCGGATGTGTCAGGACGTATTGCCGCATGATGCAGGAGATGTTTGACATTGCACAGAACTATGGGTTCTCAGGAAACGTCTGGCACTCCTGGCTGACGTATTTCCTGGTCTACCATGAGAATGCGTATTCCAGGGCACATGAGATCCGGGAGAAGGTTACAGGCGGGATCAGCCTGGTTGCCCTGCATGATTTCGAGATCTTCCGCGAGCTGTTTTCTTATGATTTTTCCGACCTTGAGGAGAGCCTCAAAGTCCGTCTCTACGGCATGGCTGCCGATTATGAATTCGGCGGGGACGACAGACGGCTTGCGAGCAGGCGGATCAGGGACCGGATCGAGGATCTGAGCCGGAAGCTGTCCGGAAGCGGCGATCTTTCTTCCTTCAAGGGATATGTCGACGCGTTTTACAGGGACTTCGGATGTGGGAAATTCGGTCTTCACAAGGCGTTCCGCATTGTCCACGGACAGGAGGATCAGACAGAGATTGTCCCGATCACAAATATCGCGCATATGCGCCTGGATGATCTGATCGGCTGCGAGATCCAGAAGAAGAAGCTGAGGGAGAACACGGAGGCATTTCTCGCCGGAAGACGGGCAAACAACTGCCTGCTGTTCGGCGATGCGGGAACCGGAAAGTCCTCCTCCATCAAAGGAATCCTGAATGAATACTATGAGCAGGGACTTCGGATCATCGAGGTGTATAAGCATCAGTTCCGGGATCTGGTCAACATTCTCGCACAGATCAAGAACCGGAATTACCGGTTTATCATCTATATGGATGACCTGTCCTTTGAGGACTTCGAGACGGATTACAAATACCTGAAGGCCGTGATCGAGGGCGGGCTTGAGAAGAAGCCGGAAAATGTGCTGATCTATGCGACGAGCAACCGCCGTCATCTGATCCGGGAGAATTATAACGACAAGGAAGGCGAGATCCGTTCCGACATGCATACCTCGGATACGGTACAGGAGAAGCTCTCCCTGTCTTACCGGTTTGGCGTTACCATCTATTTCGGGGCACCGGACAGAAAGGAATTTGAGCAGATCCTCAGAGGGATCAGCTTAAGGGAAGGCCTGGAGATGGATGAGGAAAAACTATTCAGAGAGGCAAACGCCTGGGAGCTGAGCCACGGCGGACGAAGCGGCAGAAGCGCAAAGCAGTTCATCGATCATCTGCTTGGGACAAGGGAGGAAGAATAAGTTATGGCTGTTAAAGTGTTTGCTTCGATCCTGATCGGTTCGACCGAGACGGAGATGAAGCTGTACGAGGTTTCCGCGCGGAAGGGATTTCATCTTTTTGACTGCCTGAGCTGCAGGATCGATCTGGGAAACGACGCGTATGAGAGGGATTCCCTGTCCACCGCGAAGATGGAGCGCCTGATCGAAACGCTGACGGAATACCGTGAGATCATGAAAGGGTACCATGTGGATGATTACCGCATGGTCGGAACGAGCGCGCTCAGGGAGATCCGCACGGCCCTGATTACAAAGGACTACATTGAGCAGAGGACCGGACTGAAGCTGACGATCCTTTCCAATTCGGAACAGAGATTCCTGGACTACAAGTCGATCGCATCGCAGACGCAGTCCTTCGAGTCTGTGATCAAGAAGGGAACCGCGATCGTCAATATCGGCGGAAGTTCCCTGCAGATCTCCGTATTTGATAAGGACAAGCTGATTACCACCCAGAATATCCGGATCGGAAGAATCACGACCCGCAACCGGATCTATCCGCTTGCCCGCAACAACGAGCATTTTGAGAGGCTCCTGAGAGAGCTTTTGTCCCATGAGATCGCCGGTTTTGGAAAGCTGTATCAGAAGGACCGGCAGATCAGCACGCTGATTGCGACGAACAAGGAGCTTCAGCTTCTGTTCCGCTCCCTGTATCCCCAGCGTGAGAGCCTGATCATCACAAAGGAGGAGCTGACACAAGCCTGTTCAAGGATCGTGAGAATGAGTCCCGACCAGATCACGAAGCAGTGCTCGATTCCGACGGAATTCTCGATGTTTGTCGCGCCCTCCGCGGTAATCTGCCTGTTTTTGCTGGAGCATTTTGAATCCGAGAGCGTCTGGGTTCCGGAGATTTCCATCGGCGACGGGCTGGCTTATGATTACGCGGTTGAAAACAAAGCGGTCGTGTCGGCGCACGCATTTGACGAGGACATCATCGCCGCGGCGCGAAATATCGCCAAGCGTTACAAGTCCAGCCAGGCGCATATCCGGAATGTGGAAGACCTGAGCCTGACAATCTTTGACAGAACCAGAAAGCTGCATATGCTCGGGAGGAGGGAGCGGCTGCTCCTTCAGATCTCCGCCATTCTGCATAACTGCGGCAAGTTTATCTCTCTCACGGATGTTGCTGACTGCGCCTATAATATCGTGATGGCGACCGAAATCATCGGACTGAGCCATGCGGAGCGGCAGATTGTCGCGAATGTGGTGCGGTTTAACACGGCTCCTTTCCAGTATTATGACAGCCTTACGATGACGAGCTCTGTCAGCCGGGAGGAATATCTTGTGGTTGCAAAGCTGACGGCGATCCTGAGGGCGGCAAATGCGCTGGACCGTTCACACAGGCAAAGAGTCAGGGAGATTAACGTGTCGATCCGGGACAAGGAGCTGGTTCTGAGTACCCAGAGCGATGAGGATCTTACGCTGGAGAAGGGAACGCTGGAAGAAGAGGATTCCCTGTTTGAGGAGGTATTTAACCTGAAGCCGGTCCTGCACCAGAAAAGGGTGTCAACCTGACAACAACGCAGTCTGGCGTTTAGATGTTACTATTCACAGCCTGTCTGCCTGCAAAGATGGATGCGTCATGCTTGCATGTAAGCAGCCATCTTTGCAGGCAGACAAGGCCTGCGAATAGTAACGCCAGAGTATCTGTTTACTGCTTTCAGGCTGTTTCTGAACAGATCCTTTCTGCAGGAGCCTGATCAGAAAGAAACTGTCGTTTACTGGAAAAAACAGATGATCTGACCGGTGTTTTCCGGGAAGACCTTCACAGGTCAGCCGGACAGAGAATGAACGAAGCGACATCGGAAGGATCATGGAAGAGGAATGATTATGGCAAAGAGTGTATCCGATAAAACTGCTCCGGAAAAGGGAAAGAGCACCGAAAAGGCAAAGAGCGCGGAGAAGACAAAGACCACCGAAAAGGCAAAGAGCACTGACGGAGGGAAAAGTACTGCCAGGTTGAAGAGTGCTGCGAAGGAGAAGAATCCGGCAAAGGCGGAAGAAAAAGCCGTGGAAAAAGCCGCGGAGAAGACCGTGGAAAAGACCGAGGATAAGGCAGCCGGTTTTTATGATCCCGCATATTACACGAACCGTGAGCTGAGCTGGCTGGATTTTAACTACAGGATCCTGGACGAAGCGCGGGATAAGTCAAACCCGCTTTTTGAAAGGCTGAAGTTCCTGTCGATTACGGCTTCGAATCTGGATGAATTCTTCATGGTCCGGGTTGCTTCCCTGATGGATATGGTTCATGCGAAGGTGAGCAAGCCGGATCTGGCCGGACTGATGCCGCAG
Source organism: uncultured Lachnospiraceae bacterium (assembly GCA_902767065.1). Lineage (GTDB taxonomy): Bacteria > Bacillota > Clostridia > Lachnospirales > Lachnospiraceae > Porcincola. The sequence continues at coordinate 5,632 of CACXFW010000158.1, forward strand.
GAGCAGCTGAAACAGGTGGAGGAGAAGTGCCATGCCCTGATTGACAGGCAGTATTCTACGCTTTCGCGCTCCCTTCTGCCGGCGCTTCGCAATGAAGGATATAATCTGGTCACGAACCCGGAGGTCCTGAGCGAGTCCCAGAGAGCGTACCTGAATACTTATTTTGAGGAGACGGTCTATCCCGTCCTGACGCCGACGGCTGTCGATGCCTCGAGGCCGTTTCCGCTGATCAGGAACAAATCCCTGAATATCGGTGCGCTGATCTCCAGGCGGAAGGGAGAAGGGGAGAAGAATTCTGTCGGCATGACGTTTATGAAGAATCTTCAGAAGAACGGAGAAAAGATCGCGGATAAGATCTCCCGGGATAAGACGCTGAAGAAGGGGACGATGTTTGCGACGGTCCAGGTTCCAACGGTTCTTCCCCGCGTGATCCGTATTCCATCCGATGAGAAAGAAGGGATGGCGGGCGTTCTGCTGGAGGACCTGATCAAAGCCAATCTCGACAGGCTGTTTACCGGTTACGATGTCGTGTGCGCCCACGCGTACCGCGTTACAAGAAATGCGGATATGACACTTGACGAGGATGATTCGGATGATCTTCTGGAGGAGATTCAGAGCAAGCTGAAGCAGCGCCAGTGGGGAGAGGTAATCCGGTTCGAGTATGAGGATTCGATGGATCCGAAGCTTCTGAAGATCCTCCGGCGTGAATTTGAGGTCAACGAGTCCGAGATGTATCCGATTTCAGGGCCTCTGGACCTGACCTATCTGATGAAGATGTATTCGCTGCCCGGATCTTCCCGGCTGAAGGATCAGCCGTGGACCCCGCAGCCGAATCCCGTGCTGAGCAAGGAGCCGGACCTGGATCTGTTTTCTGTGATCCGGAAGAAGGATCTCTTCCTGTCCCACCCGTATCAGACCTTTGACCCGGTGGTGAACCTGATCCGTAACGCGTCTGCAGATCCTTACGTTCTTGCGATCAAGATTACCCTGTACCGTGTGTCAGGCAATTCCCCGATCGTTGCGGCTCTGGCGCAGGCAGCGGAGAACGGGAAGCAGGTAACCGCGCTTGTCGAGCTGAAGGCCCGCTTCGACGAGGAAAACAATATCCAGTGGGCGGAAAAGCTGGAGAAGGCAGGCTGCCATGTCATTTACGGGCTGGTCGGTCTGAAGACTCACAGTAAGATCGCGCTTGTGGTCAGAAGAGAGGAAGACGGCATCCGCAGGTATGTCCATCTTGCAACGGGCAATTATAATGATTCGACCGCGAAGCTGTACACGGACTGTGGAATTATGACATGCCGGGAACCCTTCGGGGAGGACGCGACGGCAGTGTTTAACATGCTGTCCGGATACAGCGAGCCGAAGCGCTGGAACCGGCTTCATCTGGCTCCGATCTGGCTGCGCGATGCCTTTGTCATGCTGATTGACCGTGAGATCCGGCATGCGAGGGAGAATGAGCCGGCGCACATTACCGCCAAGATGAATTCCCTGTGTGACAGGGACATCATCGCGAAGCTGTACGAAGCCTCCGCGGCGGGAGTGAAGATCGATCTGATCATTCGGGGAATCTGCTGTCTCAGGGTCGGGATCCCGGGGGTTTCGGAGAATATTACCGTGCGATCCATCGTAGGAACCTTCCTGGAGCACGCCAGGATCTTCCGTTTTGCCAACGGCGGAAACGAGGAGGTCTACATGAGCTCTGCAGACTGGATGCCCCGCAATCTTGACCGCCGTGTTGAGATCCTGTTCCCGCTCGAGGACGAAGACTGCAGGGCGCAGGCGTGCCATATCCTGGATGTGCAGATGGCGGATACCCTGAAGGCGCATGTACTTCAGGCGGACAACACCTATGAGAAGGTGGACCGGAGAGGGAAGGCGAGTGTCGGCGCCCAGGCAACGCTGATGAAGGAAGCGCTGGAGCATTCCAGGGACAGGCTTGACCCGGTCACGGGCAGAATCTTCTCTCCTGCACAGAAAGCATCACAGTGAAGGAAGACGACAGGTGACAGATAAAGGATGATACCGGCCCGGATGCGGCTTTGCCTGTGTCCGTGCCGGCTGCATGGGGGATCCAATGACTACAAGAGAACATACGAGGATCGTTACGATCAAAGACCGGAAGATCGGCGGCGGAAATCCTGTCCTGATCCAGTCCATGACCAATACGAAGACGGAAAATGTGGAGGAGACAACTGCCCAGATCCTGAGGCTGGAGAAGGCGGGCTGCGAGCTGATCCGCTGTACGGTTCCCAGTATGGAGGCGGCAGTATCACTTCGTGAAATCAAAAAGAGGATCCATATTCCGCTGATCGCGGATATCCATTTTGATTACCGGCTGGCAATCGCAGCCATCGAAAACGGGGCAGACAAGATCCGGATCAATCCGGGGAACATCGGATCCGACGACAGGGTCCGCGCTGTTGTGGACGCGGCGAAGGAGAGGAATGTCCCGATCCGGGTCGGTGTGAATTCCGGTTCCCTGGAGAAGGAGATCCTGAAAAAATACGGCTCTGTCACGGCGCAGGGGCTTGTGGAGAGCGCGCTGGAGAAGTGCCGCAGGATCGAGAAAATGTCGTATGACAATCTGGTTGTGTCGATCAAGTCCTCGGATGTCATGATGTGCGCGAAGGCGTATGAACTCTTTGCAATGGAGAGCAGCTATCCCCTTCATGTCGGAATTACGGAGGCCGGAACGGTCTATTCGGGCAATATCAAGTCCGCGATCGGCCTGGCACTGATCCTTTCGAAGGGGATCGGAGATACCATCCGCGTCTCCCTGACGGGAGACCCCGTGGAAGAGATCCGCAGCGCGAAACTGATCCTTCGCACGCTCGGGATTAGAAAGGGCGGGATCGAGGTCGTCTCCTGCCCGACCTGCGGGCGTACGCAGATCGACCTGATTGGCCTTGCGTCAAAGGTGGAGGAGATGGTCAGGGATTATCCGCTTGACCTCAAGGTGGCGGTTATGGGCTGCGTGGTCAACGGGCCCGGCGAAGCCAGGGAGGCGGATCTGGGCATCGCTGGAGGTGCCGGGGAAGGCCTCCTGATCCGCCGCGGGGAGGTGATCCGGAAGGTTCCGGAGGATCAGATTCTTGATACCCTGAGAGCAGAGCTTACACTGATTCAGAAGGGAATGGAATGACGAAAGCTTTTTTTGACGCGTTCCCGACGATTGCGCCGGACAATGAGGAACTGGGCAGCCTTCTGGAGCATACATGGGTGACGAAGGTCGCCGTAAGTGAGAAAGAGGCCAGGCTGAAGATCTATCTGGAGGCAGACCGCCTGATCGGAAAGAAAGAGATCGAGCAGGTTGAGAAGGCTTTTGATGAAGAATTTGCGGCGGATCAGGGGCTCAAAACGACAATCATCGAACATTTCCGTCTGTCCGGCCAGTATACCCCGAAGAACCTGATGAAGATCTACCGGACTTCGATTCTTCATGAGCTTCGCGGTTATCAGAAGTGTATTTATACGATGTTCCGGGGAGCTTCCATCCTGTTTTCGGAGGAGGATACCTGCACGGTTACGGTCGAGGACAGCCTGGTAGCAAGGTCTTATGCGGATGAGCTGAAGCGGATCCTGGATAAGATCTTTACGGAGCGCTTCGGACTGAACTTCAAATGCACGGTCCATTTCCGCGAGAATCCTTCCGCGGACAATTCTGTGTGTCTTCCGGAAGCGCCATTGCCTGAGAATGCGGCGTTGCAGGAATCCGGACAGGGGGATGCCCCCAGACAATCCGGACAGGGGGATGCCTCCAGACAGTCCGGACAGGGGGATGCCCCCAGACAGTCCGGACAGGGGGATGCCCTCAGACAGTCCGGACAGGATGCCCCTGGCGCTTCCTCAAAGGGCAGGAGACGCTATTCGAAGCGGGGAACAAGACAAGGCACGGAGCGTGAGCTGATCCAGTCCTCCAACCCCGATGTCGTGTATGGCAGAGACTTCGCGGATGAATCTGTCCCGATTGCTTCCATCACAGACGCGGTCGGGACGGTCACGATCCGCTGTCAGGTGCTCTCGCTGGAGACAAGGGACATTCACACAAAAGCCGGGAAGGATCTGACGATTGCTGTGATGATTGTCACGGACTTTACGGATACGATCAGCGTAAAGCTGTTTCTTGACGCGTCGCAGGCTCCGGAATTCCTTGAGAAGGTGAAGAAGGACATGTTCCTGAAGATCCGGGGCAGCGCTTCGATTGACCGGTTTGACAGCGATCTTGCCATCGCCAGCGTGTCCGGCATGAAGAAGATTGCGGACTTCAGGCCGCACCGTTTTGATAACGCGCCTGTGAAGCGGGTTGAGCTCCATTGCCATACCAAGATGAGCAAGATGGATGCGGTCTGCGATGTCGGCGCGATCGTAAAGACCGCAATCGGCTGGGGACACAGCGCGATCGCGATCACGGATCACGGCGGGGTTCAGGCCCTTCCTGACGCGTGGCACGCGGTTCCGAAGGATTCGGACTTCAAGGTGATCTATGGCTGCGAAGCCTACCTGGTGGACGATGAAGTGCGCGCGGTAGGAAACGGGAAAAAAGGGCAGATGTTCTCAGGAACATTTGTCGTTTTCGATCTCGAGACGACAGGCTTTTCCCCCGTATCCGACCGGATCATCGAGATCGGCGCGGTGAAGATCACGGACGGAAAGATCACGGACCGGTTCTCGGAATTCGTCAATCCGCAAAGGCCCATTCCGTTTCGTATCGAACAGCTTACCTCCATCAATGACTCCATGGTGATGGACGCAGACCCCATCGAGAAGGTTCTTGTCCGTTTCCTGGAGTTTTGCGCCGACGCTCCGATGGTCGGCCACAATGTGACCTTCGACATCAGCTTCATTGAAGAGAACTGCGAGCGCATGGAGATTGCGCATGATTTTACGACGGTCGATACGATGACGCTGGCGAGAAGCCTGCTGCCGAATCTGGCCCGCTTCAGGCTAGACCAGGTGGCGAAGGCGCTGAACGTGCCTCTTGGGCAGCATCACCGGGCAGTCGATGACGCGGAGTGCACGGCAGGGATCTTCCTGAAATTCCTGTCGATGCTGTCTGATCAGGGCCTTGAGGCGCTGGATCAGATCAATGAAACCTGCGCCCCGACCCAGGAGGAGATCCGCCATCTGCATTATTACCATATCATTGTGCTGGCGCAGAATGAGACAGGCAGGGTCAATCTCTACCGCTGTGTTTCAGAATCCCATCTGAAATACATGTATGGCGGAAGGCCGCTTCTTCCGAGGAGCTTTCTGAGCGCGCACAGGGAAGGACTGATCATCGGTTCTGCCTGCGAGGCGGGAGAGCTGTTTCAGGCGATCGAGCGCGGCGCCTCGGAGCGGGAGCTGAAGAAGCTGGTGGATTACTATGATTATCTGGAGATCCAGCCTCTCGGGAACAATCAGTTCCTGACGGTTCCGAAATATGACAAGAACGGGAACCTGAAAAATGAGCCGAAGACCATTGAGGACCTGAAAGCCTTCAACCGGAAGGTGGTCTGGCTGGGAGAACAATACCTGAAGCCGGTCGTCGCGACATGCGACGTGCATTTTCTGAATCCCGAGGATGCCATCTACCGCGAGATCCTGATGGCGGACTTTGAAGACGGACAGACGCAGCCGCCGCTGTACCTTCGCACCACGCAGGAGATGCTGGAGGAATTCGCGTATCTGGGCGAGGAGAAGGCACGGGAGGTTGTCATCACCAATTCCAACCTCATCGCAGACCGGATCGAACGCTTCAGTCCGGTGCGGCCGGACAAGTGTCCGCCCATCATCCCGGATTCGGACGGGATCCTGAAGCGCCTGTGTTATGACAAGGCACATGAGATCTATGGCGAGGTGCTGCCGAAGATCGTGGAGGACCGCCTTAAGAAAGAGCTGAATTCCATCATCTCGAACGGATTTGCCGTGATGTACATCATCGCGCAGAAGCTGGTGTGGAAGAGTGTGGCAGACGGCTATCTGGTCGGTTCGCGGGGCTCTGTCGGCTCGAGCTTCGTCGCCAATATGGCCGGCATCACGGAGGTGAACTCCCTCCATCCGCATTATCTGTGCCCCGAGTGCCATTTTGCGGATTTTGATTCGGAAGAGGTAAGAAAGTTTGACGGCATGGCCGGCTGCGACATGCCGGACCGGATGTGCCCGGAATGCGGGACGAAGCTGTTAAAGCTGGGATTTGACATCCCCTTTGAGACATTCCTGGGCTTCAAGGGGAACAAGGAGCCGGATATCGACCTGAATTTCTCCGGCGAATACCAGTCGAAGGCGCATAAGTATACCGAGGTGATCTTCGGGGCGGGACAGACCTTCCGCGCCGGGACCGTGACCGGCGTCGCCGAGAAGACGGCGTACGGGTATGTCAGGAAGTATTTTGATAAGACAGGGGAGCATCGCAGGCGCTGCGAGATCGAAC
>CACXFW010000159.1 GCA_902767065.1 uncultured Lachnospiraceae bacterium
CCTGGAACCGCTCAGATCCGTCAGATAAGCAAGCTTATCTGACTGGATCATGAGCAATTCCAGGAGGTGCTGAATAATTACATAATATTTATGTTCGTGAGGCAGGCCTTTATGGCTTGCCTTTTTTCGGGTTTTCACGTAGTATAGGAATGGCAATTTTTGATTTCTTATTGATGGAGGTCTAAGTATGAGCAATAAAGGAACGAGCAAGGCAGCAGACCGAATCGCTGCTTTGCTTGACGAAAACAGTTTTGTTGAGATCGGCTCGCTCGTTACGGCGAGGAGCACGGATTTCAACATGGCCCAGGAGAAGGCTGCTTCAGACGGTGTCATCACAGGATATGGTCTGATCGACGGTAATCTGGTCTATGTTTACAGCCAGGATGCCTCTGTCCTTGGCGGCAGCATCGGCGAGATGCACGCGAAAAAGATCGTACGTCTGTACAGCCTTGCCATGAAGATGGGTGCTCCGGTCATCGGACTTCTTGACAGTGCCGGGATGCGGCTGCAGGAATCAACGGATGCGCTGAATGCCTTTGGCATGCTGTATCGCAGAATGGCATTTGCAAGCGGTGTAATCCCGCAGATCACTGCGGTTTTGGGAAACTGCGGCGGCGGGCTCGCGGTTGCGGCCGGCATGAGTGACTTTGTTTTCATGGAAGGTAAAAGTGCGAAGCTGTATGTCAATTCTCCGAACGCACTGGCAGGAAACAAGGAAGAAGATACCGCAGGAGCCAAGTTCCAGAGCGAGAAGAGCGGACTGGTCGACTTTGTGGGAACCGAGGAGGAGATTCTGTCCCAGATCAGGGCACTTGTATCGATCCTTCCTGCAAACAACGCTGATGAAGCTCCCTTTGCAGAGGCGGGAGACGACCTGAACAGGGTGTGCGAAGGACTTGAAGGTGCCGTAGGAGATACCTCCATTCTGCTCAGCCAGATCTCCGACGGAAACCTTCTGTGCGAGGTCAAGGCAGCATCCGCGAAGGAGATGGTCACAGGCTTTATCAAGCTGAACGGAGCAACCGTCGGGGCGATCGCGAACCGCACGCAGCTTTATGATGAGAAGGGAGAAAAGAGCGCTGATTTCAAGCCGCTTCTGACTGCGAAGGGCCTTGAGAAGGCAGCCCGTTTCGTCCGCTTCTGCGATGCGTTCGATATTCCGATCCTGACGATTACGAATGCGGAAGGGTTCTTTGCGGACAAGCACAATGAATTCCGGATCGCAAGAGCGGCAGCAAAGCTGGCTTATGCTCTTGCTGACGCCACAGTTGCAAAGGTCAATGTCATTACAGGCAGGGCGTTCGGCAGCGGTTATACGATCATGAACAGCCAGGCAATCGGCGCGGATCTTACCTTTGCGTGGGAGGACGCGCTTGTCGGGATGATGGATTCGAAGCTTGCGGCCGGAATCATGTATGACGGAAGCGATGCTAAGATAATCGGCGAGAAGGCTTCCGAGTATGATAAGCTTCAGCAGAGCGTTGACGCTGCGGCCGGACGCGGATATGTTGATACCGTGATCAAGGCATGTGATACGCGCAAGATGGTCATCGGCGCGTTCGAGATGCTTTATACGAAGACCGAAGAGCGCCCTGACAAGAAGCACGGTACGGTTTGAGTGAGGTGACATGCAGATGAGAAAAAGAATTTACACGACTCTGCTCGCCGCAGTGGCTGCGTTCTGCCTTTCGGCAGGAAGTGTGAGCGCGTTCGCCTCTGAGTCCGGGACGGAGCCTGCGGCGCAGGCTTTGACGGAAGCCGACCAGACTTCGGCGGCCGGGAACGAGACGGAAGCGGAGCTTTCCGGGCAGAAACCTTCCCTGGCACCGGAGAGCGTGACCGGGGATACGGCTCTCGAAGCGCAGTATCCGACCATTGAGGCACAGGTAGAACAGCAGCTTTCGACATTGTCCAGACTGTCGGAGAATGATCTTGAGGGGATGATCAACGCCTACAACCGCCAGATCAATCTGTCCGTGCGTAATATCTCGAATTCCATGAAGGATTCCTCAACCCTGACATCGGATGACGACAGCACAATGGCGATGGTGAAGATGCTCCGCAACTGGTATGCCAACAGGGATTCGTGCGGAGAGTTTCTGGGCGTGAAGAGCTATACCGCCGATATGACGGACCAGATCCTGACCCTCGATCTTGATGTGGATTATTCCCTGGCAGAGCAGAATGACTCCCAGATCAGGGTGACCTTCACGTATGATCTTGCGCGAAACGTCACGCTTTTGAACTGGGAAGTGAAGGATTCCTTCAGCGCGCAGGTGGGAAAAGCGGGAATGAATACCCTGATCGGTCTCGGCACGGTATTTGTTGTACTGCTGTTTTTGACATTTATCATCAGCCAGATTCACTGGATTCCGGACCTTCTGGCCGGAAAGAAGAAGAAGGAAGAGGCACCTGTGTCATCACCGGCGCCGGCACCGGATCCGGCTCCTGCAGTGGAAGAGACCTTGGCGGAGGAGACAGACGATCTGGAGCTTATAGCAGTGATCAGTGCGGCGATCGCGGCAAGTGAACAGGCTCCCGCAGACGGATTTGTTGTCCGTTCGATCCGCAGAAGAGGCAGAAAGAGCAACTGGAGGTCATGAGAGCGCCTCAGCCGCTGGTGAATCAGCGGATCAGAATTTGATTGAAGAACGAAGGAGCCAGATACCGCTCGAAAGTACGAGTCCTGAGGGACGGAGCATTTTCGATTACGGCACCGGCATCCGGACGGATCTTGTCAGGAATAAACTATGGTTTATAGAGGAGAATGTTAAAATGAAGAATTATACGATCACCGTAAATGGAAATGTCTATGATGTCACTGTTGAAGAAGGAACCGGATCCGCCGCCGCGGCAGCGCCGGCTGCAGCACCCAAGGCAGCACCGGCCGCAGCGCCCAAGGCTGCTCCGAAGGCAGCACCCAAGGCATCTTCTTCAGGAGCCGGATCCGTGAAGGTTACCGCTTCCGTTCCGGGCAAGGTGTTCAAGGTGGATGCCGCTGCCGGCCAGTCGGTCAAGACCGGTGACACGATCGTCACGCTGGAAGCCATGAAGATGGAGATTCCGGTTGTCGCTCCGCAGGACGGCACCATTGCTTCCATCGAAGTCGCGGCAGGCGACGCAGTCGAGAACGGACAGGTTCTTGCAACTATGAACTGATCTGTCCGGACCATTAAGATCCTGACGTTAGGAGGTTAATCAATGGGTTACATTGCTACTACAATGTCAAATCTTCTGCATCAGACTGCGTTTCTGAATCTGACATGGGGCAACTATGTCATGATGATCGTCGCGTTTGTATTCCTGTATCTGGCAATCAAACACGACTTTGAACCGCTTCTGCTGGTCCCGATCGCATTCGGTATGCTGCTTGTCAACATCTATCCGGATATCATCACGGATGTCACCACGGACATTCTCGGTGTCGAACATGCAGGCGGCCTGATGCATTATTTCTATCTTCTTGATGAGGCGTCGATCCTGCCTTCCCTGATCTTTATGGGCGTCGGAGCGATGACCGACTTCGGACCGCTGATCGCGAATCCGATCTCATTTGTTATGGGTGCGGCTGCGCAGGCGGGTATCTATATCGCGTATTTCCTGGCGATCGCTTTTGGCTTCAACGGCAAGGCCGCGGCAGCGATTTCCATCATCGGCGGAGCGGACGGCCCTACCTCGATCTTCCTTGCCGGAAAGCTTGGACAGACGACTCTGATGGGCCCGATCGCGGTTGCGGCGTATTCTTACATGTCGCTGGTCCCGATCATCCAGCCGCCGATCATGAAGCTTTTTACCTCAGAGAAGGACAGAAAGATCAAGATGGAGCAGCTTCGTCCTGTCACCCAGCTTGAGAAGATCCTGTTCCCGATCATCATTACCGTTGTTGTCTGCATGCTTCTGCCGACAACCGCTCCGCTGGTCGGTATGCTGATGCTTGGAAACCTCTTCCGTGAGTGCGGCGTTGTCCGTCAGCTTACCGAGACCGCGTCAAACGCTCTGATGTATATCGTCGTGATCCTTCTGGGTACCAGCGTCGGCGCTTCCACTTCTGCGGAAGCGTTCCTGAATGTCGATACTCTGAAGATCGTTGTCCTTGGTCTTGTCGCCTTTGCCTTCGGCACTATGGGAGGCGTGCTGCTCGGTCAGCTGATGAAGATCCTGACGCACGGAAGGATCAATCCTCTGATCGGCTCGGCAGGCGTGTCCGCTGTTCCGATGGCGGCACGCGTATCCCAGAAGGTCGGCTCTCAGGCTGATCCGACCAACTTCCTGCTGATGCATGCGATGGGCCCGAATGTCGCGGGCGTGATCGGTACGGCCGTGGCGGCCGGTACCTTCATGGCAATCTACGGAGTCGCGTGACTGTGGATGAGTATTTATGAAAGGATATAAGAAAATGGCAGCAAAGAAAAAGCCGATTAAGATTACAGAAACGATTCTGCGTGACGCCCATCAGTCTCTGATCGCGACACGTATGCCGACCGAGGAGATGCTCCCGATCATCGATAAGATGGATAAGGTCGGATATCATTCCGTAGAGTGCTGGGGCGGAGCCACCTTTGACGCGGCACTCCGTTTCCTGAAGGAAGATCCCTGGATCAGACTGAGAAAGCTGCGTGAGGGCTTTAAGAACACGAAGCTGCAGATGCTTTTCCGTGGACAGAATATTCTTGGCTACAAGCCGTACGCGGATGATGTCGTTGAGTATTTTGTCCAGAAGTCGATCGCGAACGGCATTGATATCATCCGGATTTTCGACTGCTTCAATGACCTCAGGAACCTCGAGACCTGTGTCAAGGCAGCGAACAGGGAGAAGGGACATGCCCAGATCGCTCTGTCTTATACGCTGGGAGATGCTTACACGCTGGACTACTGGGTAGACATATCCAAGAGAATCCAGGATATGGGCGCGGATTCCATCTGCATCAAGGATATGGCGGGACTGCTTCTTCCCTATACGGCGACCGAACTGATTGCCGCCATGAAGGCCGCGGTGGATCTTCCGATTCAGCTTCACACACACTATACTTCCGGCGCTGCATCCATGACTTACCTGAAGGCAGTAGAAGCAGGCGTCGATGTCATTGACTGCGCGATGAGCCCGTTTGCCCTTGGGACTTCCCAGCCGGCAACCGAGGTTATGGTCAAGACCTTCGAAGGAACACCGTACGATACCGGCTACGATATGAAGCTCCTCGAAGAGATCGCGGATTACTTCCGTCCGTACAGAGACGAGTGCCTGGAGAGCGGCCTTCTGAACCCGAAGAATCTCGGTGTCAATATCAAGACTCTGGTCTATCAGGTACCGGGTGGCATGCTTTCGAACCTGACCTCGCAGCTTGACAAGCTGGGCGCAGCAGATAAGTATTATGAAGTGCTGGAAGAGGTTCCGAATGTCCGTAAGGATCTCGGCGAGCCGCCGCTTGTCACTCCGTCCTCCCAGATTGTCGGTACGCAGGCAGTCATGAATGTCATCGCAGGCGAGCGCTATAAGATGGTGCCGCAGGAAACCAAGGACGTCCTGAGCGGAAAGTATGGACAGACTGTCAAGCCGTTCAACAAGGAAGTCCAGAAGAAGTGTATCGGAGACGCGAAGGTTATTACCTATCGTCCTGCGGATGATATCGCACCGATGCTTCCTGGTTATGAGAAGGAGATCTCCCAGTATAAGGAGATGGACGAAGACGTTCTCACCTATGCTCTGTTCCCGCAGGTTGCGGTCGATTACTTTAAGTATCGCCAGGCGCAGGAGACCGGAGTGGATCCGGCGGCGGCTGACACGAAGAATAAGGCGTATCCTGTCTGACCGGTTTACCGGCGCAGTTGAGGATCGATTTGAAAGGGCTGCCACGATTGTGGCGCCCTTTCATCCAAAAGGAGTGATATGATGGCTGCTACCGAGTCCGCAGAGAACTATCTCGAAGCAATTCTGATTCTTGGAAAGGAGAAACCGGTCGTTCGAAGCGTTGATGTTTCCAATTACACCGGATACCGCAAGTCAAGCATCTCGATCGCGATGAAGAATCTGAAGGCGGATGGCTACATTACCATCAGCCCGGAGGGATATATCTATCTGACCGAAGATGGAATGAAGATCGCGACCATGATCTATGAACGGCATCAGGTTATTTCGGCATGGCTGATCCGCCTTGGGGTCGACGAAAAGATCGCAGTGGAGGATGCCTGCAGGATCGAACATGATATCAGCAAGGAAAGCTTTGCCGCAATCAAGAAGTATATCAGTGAGAATCCCTGATGGTGACAAAAGTGGAAGATAAGAATAAAACCAGATATACCGAGGTCGATATCGCCAGAGGCATCGGTATATTTTTTGTTGTACTGGGACATGCCATCAAGCAGACAGAAGTATCCGCGGGGTGGATCCGGATCCTGACCTATATCATCTACAGCTTTCACATGCCCTTGTTTTTCTGTCTGTCAGGCTTTGTCTCCGCCAGGATTCTCCAGATGAAGCGCAAGGAGAGGGCCTCCTATATCGTGTCCCGGGCAAGAAGGCTTCTGGTTCCTTATTTTGTGATCGGACTTCTCTATATTCCGGTAAAGCTGAAGCTGAGCGATGTCGCGGTCAAGCCGTTTAAGGTGACTGATATCTGGAAGCTCATGATCGGCCAGAACCCGGATGTCTCTTTGTGGTTTTTATATATCCTGTTCCTCATCGAGCTGATCTGCGCGCTGCTTGTCAATACCTATAATTTCCGCTCTATCTGGTACGGGAGCTTTTTCCTGAGTGTCGCGATCTACTGGGCGAATTTTGATATCCGCACTCCAAAGTATTTCTTTTTCTTCCTGATGGGGATCTGGGTACGTCTGAAGTTTGAGGACAGCCGCAATGCCGGTTATGAAGACGTGATGGACGGACAGGATCTGCTTGCGTTTCTGGCGCTGGTGACGGATATCTTTGCGATTATTTTCCTGTACCGGACTACGATCACGGTCACCATGATGCTGACGAGCCTGTGTGGAATCTATCTGGTTTTGTGGGTGTCATCGCGCCTGGTCTACAATATTGACGGTGAGAGGAGAAAGCCGGGCCGCATATCTTCCATGCTGCTGATCTTCGGATTGTTTTCCATGGACATCTATATCCTGCATGAACCCATCATGACACTGACGCGTCTTCTTTTCTGGAATCACCTGGGCTGGAACTACATTCTGTGCACATTTCTGATTTTTGTCTGTGCGCTGTGCCTTCCGGTTCCCGTTTCAAAGTATTTCATCCGTAAGGTCAAACCGCTGAGGATCCTGCTTTTGGGGGAGAAGCAATAGGTGAAAAAGAAGATTCGCATTGTGTTTTATCTCTGCGCCCTGACGATTGTCATTTTTACGGCGTGGTCGTTGATCCGTTCCCTGCGTCCGAGCCGCGGCAAGGCCTACGAGCGGCTCACTGTGGAGGAAGCAAAGGAGTATATGAGCTTTGAGCCGGCCTACTGCATTGTGGATGTGAGGGATGCGCCTGATTACGGGAAGGCCCACATCGACGGGGCCAGAAACCTTCCCCTGGATCAGATCATCCGGAAAGGCGATGAAGTCATCCCGGACCGGGGAATGATGCTGTACGTTTACGGGTATGATACGCAAAGCAGCTGTGCGGCGGCGCAAAAGCTCAGTGATATGGGCTTTACTTCTGTTGCGGAGACAGGCAGCTACGGGGACTGGATCCGCTTTGAACAGGCGGCTCACTCGTCCGGATAAGGAGCAGCTGACCTGGATCTTCGTTTTTATGACTTTACGATCGGAATGTGTAACTATTCAGCACCCCATGAATTCTCACAAAATCAGGACGGGGAGTTTACTCACCGGACGATTTTTGAGAATTCATGGGGC
>CACXFW010000160.1 GCA_902767065.1 uncultured Lachnospiraceae bacterium
CCGAACCACGATGACCGCTTCCAGTTTGAGATGCTGTGCCTGGAAGGAGCAAGCGTCGGCCTGTCCTGGAAAACCATCATGCATAAGCGGGAAACCTGCAGAGAAGCATTTCATAACTTCGATATCGACACCTGTGCGGATATGACGGACGAGGAACTGGAATCATTGCTCGATAATCCCGGCCTGATCCGGAACCGGAACAAGATATTCAGTGTCCGGAAGAATGCGAGGGCAGTGCAGCAGATCCAGAAGGAATACGGCTCCTTTGATGCATATCTGTGGAGCTTTACGGATGGGAGAGTTATAGATGGTCATTGGAAGAGCGTAGCCGAAATGCTGACGGTCTCGGATGTGTCCACAGCAATGAGCAGGGATATGAAAAAACGCGGTATCGGCTTTGTCGGCCCGGTGATCACATACTCGTTCCTGCAGGCGGTCGGTATCGTGAACGATCATCTGGCGGGATGTGCGTACAGATAAGAAGAGGTATTTCTCAAAGGAGTGTGACCATATTTGGAAGCAGTAAACGGTGAATTCATCATGAAAGGCTGCGACGGGGATGATCCGGACTGCCTTCATCATTTTGACGACCTGGTCTGCCTGGTAAAGAGATCGGGTTTTCTTCCGCTGTTTTCAAATGAGATACCCGGCTTTTCTGTCGAAGAGCACACAACGGCTTCTTCCTGGTGGACAGAGGAAGATACGGATCCGTGGTACTGGCGGCAGCTGGCGTCAGGCCATCCTGACATTGCCTATGGAAAGTTCTTCAACAGGAATGCAGGGTTTATCAGCAAGGACTGGTTTCCGGCTTTTGCCAATTACAGGCGGAACGGTTACGATTATGATGCCCTGTATGATGATGGATTAGCTTCGCATAAATCAAAAAAGATTATGGATGCCTTTGGCCTGGATGAAGAGTCTGTTGGTAAAAGCCTGATATCATCAGAACTCAGGGAACTGGCCGGCAAAGACGAGACGACCCTGACACTGCTTCAGATGCAGACGTATCTTATCATTTCGGATTTCCGCCAGAGGAAGAATAAGAGCGGACAGGAGTACGGGTGGCATCTTTCCGTATATGAAACGCCGGAAACAAAATGGGGGAGGGACTTCGTCGCCTCCGGCTATTTTGCGGATCCAAAGGAATCATGGAACAGGATAGCCGCCCACATGAAAAAGCTTTATCCGGAAGCAGCGGATAGCCAGGTATGGAGACTTCTCGGGATCCGGTGGCCCGGTGAACCGGCCTCGCCAAAGAAGGAGCCAAAGAAGAAGGTTGAGAAAGAGCGGAAGCCCAGGCCGCAGGAGATGCCCTGGCCGGAAAACCTGATCACGGAAGTGGGGCTGAACCTGGTATTCCCGGACAGTGAAGAATATCATGAACTTTCGGATGACCAGATGGCGGGCCTCCTGCATGTGTTCGGCCAGCTGAAGGAAAATGAGCAGACGGCGCTGCGCCTGCGCTATGAGGAACATAAAACGCTGCAGGAAACGGCGGACGCTTTTGGCCTTTCGCGGGAAAGGGTCCGCCAGATCGTGGCAAAAGGACTCCGAAAGCTGCGCCATCCAAGAAGGCTTCCATATTATCGTGACGGATTTCAGGCGACGCTGAAAAGATGGGAAGATCAGGCGGCTGCTATCCGGAACGAGCAAGACGAAGAGAAAAGAATGCATCTTCTTTATGATGTCAGAACCGAAGACTGCTTTTTCTCGACAAGGGTAAATAACTGCCTGACCAGAGGCGGATATTCCATATTGGGAGATATCGCTTATGCAATAGAAAAGGATCCGAAGGTATTCAGGAAGATCCGGAACTTAGGGAAATATTCGTTTCTGGAGATCCTTGATAAACTCGATTCTTACGGTTTTGATACCAGTGCCGCGAGGGCTGCGTGCAACTGTGAAGAACCATATCGAAACAGGCATATGTGAGGCAGGGGTCTGTTTTGGAAATATGAGCCTGATATTTGGCGGGGCCGGACGGGAATCCGGCTCCTTTTCTTTGTGTTATATGCCCGGCCAGGGCTGGATGCCGGCCCCGTTTTTATCCGTTATATGGCGGAAAACCGGGCTTCTTCTTATCATTATGAGTTGCTATCCGGGTGGCATGACGGTAACATGCCGTGTGACCGGGAACGAAAGGGGGGACTTGAAATGCCGGACAGACAGGTAAAAATCATACGCAGGACAGCCGGCATTCCTGTCCGTGTCAGGGCAGGGACGGAGGACATGCGCTCAGAGATCATTAACGGGAAAAAAGATGTTCCCGCCACTGTACC
>CACXFW010000161.1 GCA_902767065.1 uncultured Lachnospiraceae bacterium
CCTGACTCATGGATTCCGGATCCTTCGCGAACTTCTCCTCGGTCTTTGCGATATCCTTCGAGATCGCGATCAGATCCCGGACCTTCTTGCGGATCGTCGTCGGCGTGATGCCGTGCTCCTCGTTATAGGCCTGCTGTGCCGCCCGGCGCCGGTTGGTCTCATCGATCGCCGCCTTCATGGACTGAGTGACGGTATCCGCATACATCACCACATGCCCTTCGCTGTTGCGCGCTGCCCGCCCGACCGTCTGAATCAGGGATGTCTCCGACCTCAGGAACCCTTCCTTGTCCGCGTCAAGAATCGCGACCAGCGTGATCTCGGGGATATCAAGGCCCTCTCTCAGGAGGTTGATTCCAACCAGGACGTCGAACACATCCAGCCGCATGTCGCGGATGATCTTCGTCCGCTCCAGGGTATCGATATCCGAATGCAGATAATTCACCCGGATCCCGGCCTCCTTCAGATACTGTGTCAGGTCCTCCGCCATCTTCTTCGTCAGCGTCGTTACCAGGATCTTGTTTCCCTTCGCGGTCTCCTTGTTGATCTCGCCGATCAGGTCATCCACCTGCCCTGCTACAGGACGAACATCGATCGCCGGATCCAGCAGTCCGGTCGGCCGGATGATCTGCTCCGCCCGAAGGAGTTCATGCTCCTTCTCGTATGGTCCCGGCGTGGCGGAAACGAACAGGATCTGATCAATCTTATCCTCGAACTCCTCAAACTTCAGCGGGCGGTTATCCTTTGCGCTGGGCAGGCGGAATCCGTAATCCACCAGGGTCGATTTGCGGGACTGGTCTCCGTTGTACATCGCCCGAAGCTGCGGAAGCGTCATATGGGACTCATCAATAATGATCAGAAACTCGTCCGCAAAATAATCCAGCAGCGTCTGCGGCGGCGTTCCGGCCGCGCGGCCCTCCATATGCCTGGAATAGTTCTCAATCCCGGAGCAGAACCCCGTCTCGCGCAGCATCTCGATATCATAGTTGGTGCGCTCTAAAATCCTCTGCGCCTCCAGCAGCTTGTCTTCCGACCGGAAATACTTCACCTGCGTCTCCAGCTCTTCTTCGATCCGGCGTACCGCATCCATCACCTTTTCAGGAGGAGTCACGTAATGGGAAGCGGGAAACACGCCGATGAAGCTCAGCGAGCTGATGGCCTTTCCTGTCAGCGGGTCAATCTGCGTGATCCGGTCGATCTCGTCCCCGAAGAACTCAACACGGTACGCATAATCATCCGTATTCGCCGGGAAAATGTCCAGCACGTCTCCCCTGACCCGGAAGGTGGAGCGATGGAAATCAATGTCGCTTCTGTCGTAATGCAGCTGAACCAGTTTCTTCAGAATGTCATTCCTGTCCCGCTCATCCCCGACGCGCAGGTACAGGACCATTTCCTTGAAATCAATGGGGCTGCCCAGGCCATAGATGCAGGAGACAGAGCTGACGACCACCACATCCCTTCGCTCCGCCAGAGACGCCGTCGCGGACAGGCGCAGCTTGTCGATCTCGTCATTGATGGAGGAATCCTTCTCAATGTAGGTATCGGTCTGCGGTACATACGCCTCCGGCTGATAATAGTCATAATAAGAGACAAAGTATTCCACCGCGTTCTCCGGGAAGAATTCCTTAAACTCCCCGTACAGCTGCGCGGCGAGCGTCTTGTTGTGCGCGATTACCAGAGTGGGCTTTTGCAGCTTCTGGATGATGTTCGCCATCGTGAAGGTCTTGCCGGATCCCGTAACCCCCAGGAGCGTCTGCGCCTGATTGCCGCTGCGAAACCCGGCGGCAAGCTTCTCGATCGCCTCCGGCTGGTCGCCGGTGGGCTGATAATCAGAATGCAGCCTGAATTCCATCTCTTACTCTTTCTTCTTATACCCGCGAACGAGATTCATTGCCGGTCTAAAAGACTTCAATGGCATCAGGACTCCGTCACCGGCATTGCCGGTGACACCTCATGCCCAATTCCGCGGTATATGCGGTGAACCTAAGCGCTTTCCGGCGCTGTTCCTATCATACCATAAGCGGCAGACAAGGGGAACACTTGTTTTCATTTTGCGGCAATTGTGCCTCCTCCCACCACCAGGTCACCCTGGTACAGCACAACCGCCTGTCCAACGGTCAGGGCCCGCTGCGGTTCATGGAACAGAATCTCCACTTTTCCTCCATCCAGAATCCTGGCAAAGGCTGCCGCTTCCCTCGCACGATAACGCGGCTTGGCGCTCACCTCAATGACGCTGCCGGAGGGAGGCGGCGTCAGGATCCAGTTGAAGTCCTCCGCGACCAGGCGGGCGGAGTAGAGACGGTCTTCCGGCGTAAGGACGACCTGGTTCTTTTCCGGATCGATCCGGCTGACATAAAGAGGCGCCGGAAGCGCAAGTCCCAGTCCGCGTCTTTGCCCGATGGTATAGCGGATCAGCCCCTTATGTTCGCCCAGCACAGTTCCATTTTCATCCACGAAATCCCCATGCGCAGCCCGCTTCCCGGTCCAGCTTTCGATGAAGTCCGCGTACTTTCCGTTCTGTACAAAGCAGATATCCTGGGAATCCGGCTTCCGGGAATTCACGAAACCATACCGGTCCGCCATCCCGCGCACTTCTTCCTTGTCCGAAAACTCTCCCAGTGGAAAAAGGGTGTGGGCAAGCTGCTCCTGTGTCATGGAATACAGGACATAGGTCTGATCCTTGTCCGGGTTCTTCGAGCGGAGAAGCTGCCATCTGCCGCTCTCCTCATCGAATCGGATTCTGGCATAGTGCCCGGTAACAACCGCGTCGCAGCCAAGCTCCCTGGAGCGCCGGTAAAGCCTTTCAAACTTCATATATCGATTACAGTCGATGCATGGGTTCGGTGTCCCGCCGGCCTGGTAGATCCGCACAAACCGGTCAATGACCTTCTCGCTGAAGTCTTCGGCAAAATTAAAGACGTAGTAAGGCATTCCCAGCTTCCGCGCCACGAATCTGGCGTCCTCCACATCATCCAGACTGCAGCAGGTATGGCCGGATCTTTCGGTTCTCCCATAATCCCCGCCATCTTCACCCTGTATGCCTTCCGAACCGTCTGCACGGCATACGGCGCCAGCCTTCCCTGAGGTCTCTGAACCGCCGCGCTCTCCCGCGCTGTTCGCAGCTTCAAAATGATCCGGAGCATTTGCGTGACAGACATGGCCGTCATCAAATGCTTTCCTCTGATTCAGAAGCTTCATCGTACATCCGATGCACTGATATCCCTCCTGAACCATAAGAGCGGCGGCCACCGAACTGTCGACACCACCGCTCATTGCAATCAATACTTTCTTCTCTTTCTTTTCCATCATCACAATTCCGTCAGACTCCCCGAATCAGCGCTGCCACTCAGTTATCATTTTCTTTCCCGGCACCTGCCAGGGTTTCATCCAGGAATTGTGTGATCTCGAACACCAGAGCGTCGCAATGCTGCTTCCTCGGGATTCCTCTCTTTGCTGATGCAGCCAGCAGGTCTTTGCACAGAATGCTGTCATGCCGCTGCCTGAATTCCCGGATCATCGCGGTCGAGACCTCTTTCCCGAACCCCGCAAGCCCCAGGATCATCGCCGCGGCAGAAACCGTCCCGCACAGGCCGCCATGATGCATCCCGCTTCCAAACAGGCTGCCGAGCCGGTAAGACGTATCTTCGTCAAGCCCGGTTACGTCGCGAAACGGAACCAGCAGGGACTGGGCACAATTGAAATGAATGTCTGTGCGCGCTCTCAGCGCCTCAACTTCCGGCATATGGTTCATCTCTGTATCCTCTCTGTATCAATCAATTCGGGTAACTATTCAGCATCCACCCTGATTCGGAACGCTTCGCGTTCCCTACGATAAATATCAGTTTTCCTGATGTTTCTGACTGTCGTATTGGGGAGTATAACGCATGATCCCTCAATACCGCTCTCCCGTCAGGACCGCAACCGAACGGGGCCGCATGGCGACCCGCTTCCAGGCCATCCCTCTCTCTTCGCCGCCCGTCGATACGAACAGATGCCAGCTGCGTCCGTCCGGAAGGTCCGGAAGCGTGATTTCCACAGGCTCCCAGAAAACATTCAGGGCCACGCACACGATGTCGTCTTCCTTCCTGTCCTCATCGTATCCCGCGTACACGACATAGAAAGCCTTTGTATCCTTGGTGACGAGCGCGTTCCACGGGGTCCCCGCGTGCACCGACATGTTCGGAAATCCACACCGCGCTGTCCGAAGATCCCTCCGGATGCACTCATGCTGCTTACGGAACGAGATCATATCCCTCGTAAATTCAAGCATGGAACGGTTCCGGTCGCAGTAATTCCAGTTCAGCCAGCTGATCTCATTGTCCTGGCAGTATCCGTTGTTATTGCCGAACTGCGTATTCGCAAATTCGTCCCCCGCCAGGAACATCGGCGTGCCCCGGCTCATCATCAGGACCGCCATCGCATTTTTCATCATGCGGATCCTGAGGCTCTCGACTTCAGGATCCAGCGTCGGTCCTTCACAACCGCAGTTCCAGCTGCGGTTGTCATCCGTCCCGTCTGTATTGTTCCAGCCATTCACTTCATTGTGCTTATAGCTGTAGGTATACAGATCGTAAAGCGTGAATCCGTCATGGCAGGTCATGAAATTCACCGAGGAATTGTATCCGAGATAGCCATGCGGGCTTCGCCCCTGCTCCGTCAGTTCCCTGGAATAAAGATCCGGAGAGCCCAGCATGCGCCTGGCCGCTTCCGGCGCAAACCAGTAGTCTCCCTTCAAAAATGACCTCATGTCATCTCTGTATTTCCCGTTCCATTCCGCCCAGCGGTTCCAGGCAGGAAAGCTTC
>CACXFW010000162.1 GCA_902767065.1 uncultured Lachnospiraceae bacterium
ATCACAAAGGCCTCACCGTCCGCACAGATCTGTATCATTCTCTGATTATCCCGATCATAATAAAAAGACACGAAGAGATCCTTAAATGTATTAACCATCTCCCAGTATACAGGAGCCAGAACCTTATCGAACTGAAGATCATAGAATTCATCCTGGATCTTGCTGAAATACGCACATAATGCTGTTTTACTCACAGCCTGTTTCTTCCAGGTCTCATCCCCACAGACCGTCAGATCTCTTTTCAGACGGCGTTGCTTTACAACAGTATCACACATTGCCAGAATCTTATCTTGTATGTCAGCATCCTTCATCTCCGCAACCAGCTTTCGGTTTCCCTCTACAAAGCCAAGGTAAAGGTATTTCAGATGCCTTCTGACAAGGGCCGCCACGTCAGGCCCAAACTGCTCTTCAATCATATCAATTGTAACATCCGTGTCCTCTACAGTGTTATACAGGATTCCTGCAATCATGACTTTCTGGTTCATCTCTGCCATATTCATCGTGTTCAGAATGGACATCATTTCCGTAGGTGGAAAGAAATAGTTTCCATCATATCCGAATCCTGCTTTTCCGTAGTGTTCCATAGCGAACCGCATAGCCTCATATACCCTGTCTTGCATAGTCTCCTCCTCTTACCCCGTTATACATGATTCATCACACCGGTAAACAGCGGCAGGTTCGTGTTTCCATCAAGGATCGCGTAAACAAAAGGCCGGTTCAGTACTACTTCTCTATCCTCGAATTTCATGGATTCTGCACAGCCCAATGCCATCCCGCCCGTCAGACCGGCCGCACGGGTTCCATTCCTGTCGACCTCAATATGTGTTTTATGAACCACTCTCTCTATCTGCAGACTGCTCGTGGTCATCGGCGAGAAGTCCGCCTCGTTCGTAAAGATCCTCTTGATACCCTGTTCTTCTAAAAATGCCCGCAGTTCTGTGCTGGAATCTGCTGTAAACTCCGGAATACCGGCATGGACACGATACAGGTACCTTCGCTCCTCCTGATTGAAGAGACTCAGAAAATCATGCTTATTCAGGAACTGTTTCATTCCCTCCTGTCCGGCCTTTTTTGGCAGTAATGCGAGAAACTTATACCCGGTTTCATACCATTTCAGAAACCCTTCCGCTTCGCTTGTGTTGATATAGACATCTTCCGTACTTCTGAGCATTTTGACCTTTGTGGCAGTTCCGTCAGCATTTTTGAAATCCATCTCCTGCACTTCCTCAATCGCCTCCATCCAGGCTGATTCGAACACAACCGCATTCAAAAGACATGCATCCGCTGTTCCGGGATCCAGTTCCCTGATCATACCTGCGGTGTTTCTTCTCACCCATTCATTCAGATCTTCAAACCTGATCGCTTCTTCTCTGTGCTGCTGCAGGTACTCATTCTTTAGCGCTATATATGGTTTGACGCATACGACACTTGCTGACCGGAAGCAGTTGTCTTCTGCTTTTCTCTGCAGTTGTATGCTTTTGTCACCGATCAGATGGAGCAGCTCCTCCCGTGTCTTCCCTCCCGTTGCATCAGAAGCTACGGAAAGCAATGACATCACAGACCAAGGGGAAAGGAGGACATTTTCTGATGGGGTATACTGATCTTCAAGAAGCTCCGTCACAAGTTTCAGATAACTATTCTCCAGAGTCATATCTCTCACCTCTTTCTGAGATTCGAAGGTGTTCTTAGGTCCTGTATCTGTAGACTGCAGTGCTCATACATAAGAGCTGAATTCATACTTGATCCCATATTTATCGCATGCTTCTCTCAAAGCCCGACATCCGCCTTCGCCGCTGAATTCCCGGAGAAGGGCTACTTCCGGATCATCTTCTCCATGTATGCTTGAAAACAGTTTATCTGTATTCTTCTTATCGAAGTAATAACAGTATTCGTAATCGGAGTCACCCCAGACTTCTTCAACACGGGCACCCAGGTCCTGCCCTGATACTGTAAGTTCGCCATTTTTTAGATCCGCCCTGACATGTACTTCAACCTGCTCACCATACCACTCGCAAAGAATCAATCCATTGATTTCTTTCATGTCACTGCCTCCTGCATCATCACAATATTGTTTCCCGTCAGTCTGATCCTTATGCCATTACCCTCTCATCGGCCGGCACTTGTTTTCCCCTGTATCTCCTGCCTGTCCAGACAGTATTACCTGCCCGGCTTCATTTCCTCAAACCTGTCCACAACCTCTATCATATCTTCCGG
>CACXFW010000163.1 GCA_902767065.1 uncultured Lachnospiraceae bacterium
GGTCCATCGAGACGGTCTGGGGGGTCGGATATAAGTTTCAGTCCGTTCAGGCGCCAGATGGCACAGATCCCGGATAATCCCTTCCGCTGCCGCGCACTCTGACGGATCACAGCCGCGCACTCTGACGGATCACAGCCGGCACTCTCACAGATCACAGCCGGCACTCTCACAGATCACAGCCGGCACTCTCACAGATCACAGCCGCGCCCTCCCGGGCACAAGCGATACATTTTCCTGTCCGAACGCTTCCTCCAGGGCCCGGATCATCGCCGGAGGAAGGAACATTTTCCCCGGAAAGCGCAGATCCTTGATGCTGCGCGGGTTTGCCACGTAGATTACGATCCTGCCCGCGAGCGGTGCTCCCTGAACCTGAGACTGGCTCCGGGACAGGATCTGCAGGATCTCCTGCGCACGTTCCTGGTACGCTTCCATGGTCGGAAACCTCAGCCACAGATCCTGCGGCACATCCTGAAATCTGCACAGACGGTCCGCCAGCAGCTTCGCGTTTTTATTGTCCTCCAGGGAAACCCTGCCTGAAACGAAGATTCTCTCGTCTTTCTCACAGCAGGCGCGGAAGCGTTCATAGACCCGGGGAAACACAAGCACTTCAACGGAGCCCACCAGGTCCTCCACCTGAAGAAATGCCATGGTCTGGCTTGTCTTCGTATACTTTGTCGTCACGCCCTCCACGATCCCGCCGATCCTCTGCACCGACTGATCCGTCAGCCTGTCCGCCTGCCCGGTCTCGTCATTGATCGCGAAGTCCGTCGAGAGTGCCGTGATGTTCTTCCTCCACATCGCTTCGTACTGTTCCAGCGGATGGCCGCTTGCGTAGATTCCCAGCACTTCCTTCTCAAAGGCAAGAAGCTGCTCCTTGTCATATTCCGCTACATCCGGCATCTGAACGCCCGGATCCGGGCTCCCTTCCCCGCCGCCAAAGTAATCAAAGAGCGAGATCTGTCCCGAAATCTGGGATTTCCGCTCGCGCGAGGCCGACTCCCAGATCTGGTCATACATCAGCATCATCTGGCGGCGGTTTGCGTTCAGGCTGTCAAATGCGCCTGCTTTAATGAAGTTCTCCGCCGCTTTTTTGTTGACCTGGGAGGAGACTCTGCGCGCAAAGGTGCCAAGGTCCGGGAAACGGCCTTCCTTCTCCCGGTTTTCCAGAATCGCGGCTATCACGGGATGTCCGACATTCCTGATCGCGCCCAGCGCGTAGCGGATCTTCGGCTTCTGCCCATCCTCCGGGGATCCATCCTGCGCGTCCTCAATTCCGGTCACGGAGAATCCCTCCTCGCTCTCATTGATATCCGGAGGCAGAATCCCGATGCCCATGTTCCGGCTGGACATGATATATTCCGCCGCTTTCCCGGGATTGTCGATCACAGACGTCATCAGCGCCGCCATGAATTCGACCGGATAGTAGTATTTCAGCCACGCGGTCTGGTAGGTCACGACAGCATACGAGGTCGAATGTGCCTTGTTGAACGCATACTCCGCAAAGCTCATCATGCTGTCGAAGATCCGGTTCGCGGTCGCCTCGTCAATCCCGCGCGAAGCACAGCCCGGCACATGTTCCTCCGGATTCCCGCTGACAAAGTTCCTGCGTTCCTTCGCCATGACGTCCGCCTTCTTCTTGGACATGGCGCGGCGCACAAGATCGCTGCGGCCATAAGAATAGCCGCCCAGGTCCCGGACGATCTGCATGACCTGCTCCTGGTAGACGATGCAGCCATAGGTAGTCTTCAGGATCGGCTCCAGGAGGGGCGTGTCATAACGCACCGAAGATGCCTGTTCCTTTCCGCGGATATAGGTCGGAATAAAGCTCATCGGCCCCGGACGGTACAGGGCGATTCCCGCGATCACATCCTCGAGGCATCCGGGCTTTAACTCCTTCATGAAGCTCTTCATGCCGGCGGATTCCAGCTGGAAGATTCCTTCGCATTTTCCGGTGGAAATGTACTCGAATACCTTGCTGTCATCGGTGTCGATGCGGTCGATGTCCAGGTTCCCGTCTTCATCCTTCGGGCTTCTCTCCCAGACCTTACTCCCATGTCCGAACCGCTCCCGGCGCTCCTTCTCCCGCCTGGAAATCATGCGGGCCGCCTCCTTGATGACCGTCAGGTTGCGCAGGCCCAGAAAGTCCATCTTCAGAAGTCCCAGATGCTCCACGGTATCCTTAGTGAACTGCGTCACAATATTTCCCTCGGACGTGAGCGCCAGAGGCACAAAATCATCAACCCGTTCCTGGCAGATCACAACCCCCGCCGCGTGCGTGCCGACATTTCTCGGAAGTCCTTCGAGCTTTCGGGACATCTCGATGAGCAAATGAATCTTCGGGTCGGACTCATACAGATCCCGCAGCTCCCGGCTGACCTCAAGCGCGACATCAATGGTCATACGGGCGGCGGAATTCAGCGGGTTCCGCATGGGAATCTTCTTGGAGATCGAGTCACACAGCGCATAGGGAAGATCCATCACCCGGCCGACGTCTCGTACGACTCCGCGGGGCTGAAGCGTGCCGAAGGTAATGATCTGCGCAACATTTTCCTTGCCGTATCTGCGCACGACATAGTCGAAGACCTCTGAGCGGCGCTCCGGTTCGAAATCAATGTCGATATCCGGCATCGAGATACGCTCCGGATTGAGGAAACGCTCAAACAGGAGGCTGTACCGGATCGGATCAAGCTGGGTGATCCCGAGCGCGTAGGATACGATGCTCCCGGCAGCGGAGCCTCTTCCCGGACCGACGGCGATCTTCGCGCTCCGGGCAAACCTTACATAATCCCAGACGATCAGGAAGTAGTCGACAAAGCCCATGGAGTGAATGATGTTCAGCTCACTCTCCATGCGCTGTCTTGCTTCTTCGCTCACCGGATCATAGCGTTCGGACAGTCCCTTCCAGCACAGCTCCTGAAGATACTCCCAGGCGCTCTTCCCGTCCGGAACGTCAAAGCGGGGCAGCTTATACTGGCCGAATTCAATCGTGACGCTGCACCTTTCGGCGATCTTCTGCGTATTTTCCAGCGCCTGAGGCGCATAGGGAAACAGCGCGGCCATTTCTTCGGGACTTTTTACGTAGTACTGTCCGCCCTCATAGCGCAGGCGGTTCTCATCGGAGAGCTTCTTTCCGGTCTGCAGGCACAAAAGGATGTCATGGGCGTCGGCATCTTCCGCGCGGGTATAGTGGCAGTCATTTGTAACGATCAGGGGAATGCCGGTCTCCCGGGACATGCGCAGGAGACTCTGATTGACCAGCTTCTGATCCGGCAGCCCGTGGTCCTGCATTTCCAGGAAGAAGTTTTCCTCCCCGAAGATCTCCCGGAAGGTGAGCGCAGCTTCCCTCGCCTCTTCATAGAAGCCGCGGGTGAGGAGCCTGGCAACCTCTCCCGCCAGGCAGGCGGAGGTACAGATCAGGCCTTCATGATACTGCCTGAGCACGTCTTTATCCACACGCGGTCTGTAGTAGAAGCCTTCCTCAAATCCGCAGGAAACGATCTTGACCAGGTTCCTGTATCCCGTATTGTTCTCCGCCAGCAGGATCAGATGGTGATACCTGTCTTCCCCGCCTCCCGTCTCACGGTCGAACCGGGAGGAAGGAGCGACATAAACCTCGCATCCGAGAATCGGGCGGATGCCCTGGCGCCTGCACTCCTCATAGAAATCGACCACGCCGTACATCACGCCGTGGTCTGTGATCGCTGCGCTGTCCATGCCCAGCTCCTTCACCCGGGAAACGTAATCCCTGATCTTGTTGGAGCCGTCCAGGAGGCTGTATTCGGTATGTGTGTGCAGATGCGCGAATCTCACTCTGTTCTCCTTCCCGATAAAAACGCCGGGAACCGCCCTGTCATCTTCTTCCAGGCGGTCTCCCGGCTTAAAGAGCTGTTCAGAAATAGCGAATGCTCACGGCGCAGACTGTTCAGAAGCA
>CACXFW010000164.1 GCA_902767065.1 uncultured Lachnospiraceae bacterium
AGGAAAAGCAGGAAAAGGGCCAAAACCCTTGATTTTACTGGACAAAACAACGCAGAGCGGGTATAATCAGGATATCCATCTATACAGAAAACACATGTTTTTCCAATAGATCTATCGGAGGTTTTCAATCTATGGAGTTCTTCCATAGATCTATTGGAAAAACATGATGAGGTTTTTTTAATAGATTGCCTGTTCGTTTTCACTGCGTTTTGTTCTTCATGCAATCTATTCAAAAAACCTCATCTGTATACGTTCGATCTCTATTGCAGGTTTTTAATCCATGGAGTTTTCCATAGATCCGAACCAATGAGGTTTTAAGAATGGCTGATAAGAGAAAAACATATCATAGTGACAGGGATACACAGAATATCCTTCAGCTTCGGGAGGTTCTGAAGGATTTTCCGCCGTTTGCCAGGCAGTATTTCCTGGCACAGGAGGCGTCTAAGGAGTCCCGTACCAGGCTTTCTTACGCGTATGATATCCGGACGTTTTTCCGGTATCTTCAGGAGAATAATCCGGTTCTGCGGGACCGGGACATTCATTCCTGGGATGTTTCGATCCTGGATGCGCTTTCCGCGACAGATATTGATGAATACAAGTCTTTTCTGAGTGTGTATAGTGTGGATGAATCTCTGATCGGAACCCCCAGGGAGAATTCCTTTACCAACGGGGAGTTTGGCCTGAAGCGTAAGATGTCGGCGCTCAGAAGCTTCTACGCGTTCTTTTTCAAGCGGGAAATGATCCATACGAATCCGACGCTGCTGGTTGACATGCCGAAGCTTCATGAACATGCGATCGTCCGCATGGATGAGGGAGAAACGGCGGCGCTGCTGGATTATATCGAACATGGCGGCGATTCTCTGACTGGTCAGAAAAAACTGTATTATGAGAAAACAAAGCTGCGGGATCTGGCGATCGTTACCCTGCTTCTCGGGACCGGTATCCGTGTCAGCGAATGTGTCGGACTGGATATCGAGGACGTTGATTTCCGGAATAACGGAATACGCATTATACGCAAAGGTGGATCGGAGTCCGTTGTCTACTTTGGCGATGAGGTGGAAAAGGCGCTTCTTGACTGGATTGAACAGCGCAAGTCAATCACTCCGCTTCCCGGTCATGAACATGCTCTGTTCTATTCTTCTCAGAAGCGGCGTATGGGAGTTCAGGCTGTTGAGAATATGGTAAAAAAATATTCCAGGATGGTTACGACCAGCAAGAAGATTACGCCGCACAAGCTTCGGAGTACTTACGGAACTTCATTGTATCGTGAAACCGGGGATATCTATCTTGTTGCGGATGTTCTGGGACATAAGGATGTCAATACGACAAAAAAGCATTACGCCGCCATGGATGATGACCGCAGACGTCGTGCTGCCGGCGCGGTGAAGCTGCGTGAGAGCTGAAGGCGCGTTTTCACAGAAGGCTGGATATCCATTCCTTAGTTTTCATTATGAAGAAGGGTCAGAAGACGCGTAAAGTATTCCGGGAGCGGTGCTGTGAATTCGACATATTCTCCGGTCCGTGGATGAAGGAAGCCCAGAACCATCGCATGGAGCGTCTGGCCGTCCAGATGGAACGGACATTTCTTCGGACCATACACGGCGTCTCCCAGTACGGGATGGCCAATGTGAGACAGGTGCACACGGATCTGATGTGTCCTTCCGGTCTCCAGGACACATTCTACATAGGTGTACCGGCCGAAACGTTCCAGGACACGGAGATGTGTGACCGCATGTCTGGAGGTCCCCTTTCCATCGGAAAGGACTGCCATTTTCTTCCGATCCTGCGGATGCCTGCCGATCGGGGCATCGACGGTCAGCTCGTC
This sequence comes from uncultured Lachnospiraceae bacterium, assembly GCA_902767065.1. Lineage (GTDB taxonomy): Bacteria > Bacillota > Clostridia > Lachnospirales > Lachnospiraceae > Porcincola. Next base: position 1,826 of record CACXFW010000164.1, read on the forward strand.
CTGCCCGATGTTTCCATGCACAATTGCCCGGTAGGATCTGGTGATGCTGTGCTCCTTAAACTGGTGCGCAAGGCTTTCATGCGCGGCGTCGTTTTTCGCAATGACCAGGGAGCCGGTCGTATCCATATCGATCCGGTGAACGATGCCGGGACGCATCATACCGTTGATTCCGGACAGGGAATCCGCGCAATGATACATCAGAGCATTGACCAGTGTCCCGGAATCATGACCGGGCGCAGGATGAACCACCATTTTCTTCGGTTTGTTGATGACGATCAGGTCCTGATCCTCATAGAGAATCTCCAGGGGGATGTTCTCAGGGAGAATGTCGACCGGCTGCGGTTCGGGCATTGATAAAAGGAGAGCCTGTCCCGCCTTCCCCTTTTTCCCGGCTTTTGTGACAACGTTCTGTTCCAGGCGGACATCTCCGCTTTCAATCCGGTTTTGCCAGAAGGACCGGGTATGATCCGGAAACAGGGCACACAGGATGGCGTCCAGACGCATTCCTTCCATTTCCGGAGGGATCGCTGCGCTCAGAATCCCCGGGAATTCTTCTGCGTCTTCTTCGATCATCACCATGTCCTCTTCCTCAGGGACTTTTTCCAGTATCATAACGATATCCTCTATAAACAACAGTTTATTTCTGACAAGATCCGTTCGGATGCAGATACCGTAATCGAAACTGATTCGTCTCTCAAGACTCGCACTTTCAAACGGTATCCGGCTGCTTATTGCGCTTCCTTATCGTGATCGAAAAAAAGAACGATAATGACCAGCGAGGCTGTTCCGAGCGTGACGCAGACATCCGCCAGATTAAAAACCGGGAAGCGGATCAGAGAAAAATAGATAAAATCTATGACATATCCCCTCGATACGCGGTCAATCAGATTTCCGGCCGCGCCGGCTGCAAGGGACGCAAGGCAGATCCGCAGTGCCATATTCTGGTCTGCGACGGCTAACCGAAACCCGATCCAGGCACAGACTATGATACAGATACAGGCAAATACGATAAAGATCCACTTCCTGTTTTGCAGCATTCCGAAGGCGGCGCCGCGGTTCTCCAGATAACGAAGCTCCAGAACATTTCTGATCAGGATAACAGGGCCTCCCGGCTTAAGGAATTTCGCAGCAAGATATTTGGTGTACTGATCCAGAAAGACCAGGAGGATTCCGGAAAACAGCGCTGCCGGGAATCTTATTTTCTTTCTCTTCATACCGGGAAACCTCATGACAATTCTACCGGGGCAACTTCAGGAAGCTTTTGCTTATTCGTACCGGATAAACTTCAGGGCATCCAGAATCTCTTCATCCGTAACCGTCTCGTCGATACAGGCCGTTCCCAGCTTTTTCAGCAGAATCATCCGGTTCTTTCCGCCGATCCTTTTTTTATCCTTCTTCATCGTTTCCAGGATCCTGTCCGGAGCAAGACCTTCATAGGAAATGGGAAGTCCGAATCCGACCGACATATCACGGATTTCATAGAAGATCTCTTCACTGATGTTGTGCCTCTTCCAGGAAATATAAGAGGCGGCGACAATCCCGAGATTGACGCATTCCCCGTGGGCAAGTCGAAAATCCATCAGCTTTTCAATCGCATGCCCGGCTGTATGTCCGAAATTCAGAAGCGCCCTCTCTCCCTTTTCCAGGGGATCCTTCTGGACCACGGCCCTCTTGATCAGGATGCTCCGGACAACCATTTCCTTCAGGATACTATCTTCCCGCTCTTCAATCTCACCCATATGATCCAGACACCATTCATAGTACGCGGCATCCCGGATCAGGCCATGCTTGAGCACTTCTCCCATCCCGCTTGCAAACTGTGTTCCGTCCAGGGTTTTCAGGGTGCTGATATTCAGGTAGACAAGGGAAGGCTGATGAAAGGCGCCAACCATATTCTTGTAGGAATCAAGGTCAACACCGGTCTTTCCTCCGATTGAGGAATCAACCTGGGCAAGCAGTGTTGTCGGAATCTGTATGAA
>CACXFW010000165.1 GCA_902767065.1 uncultured Lachnospiraceae bacterium
AATCTGGCCTTTCGAATCCGGTCTTTCAAATCTGGCCTTTCGAATCTGGTCTTTCGAATTCAGTTCTTTCGAATCTGCTGTTAACGGATCGGTTGCCGGAACGCTGCAGGCACCTTTGCCTGTCAGCGGTTCCTTCGCGCCGCCTTCTGCCGGTCACCCGGCAGATCTTTCCGGGAATAACAGACATACTGCCTGCGGCATAAACCGCAGGCAGATTCATCGCATTCTCAGGCCAGCTGTTTCGCTACTCCGTCAGCCGGCGTCGCTGAATTCATCCTTTCCGGCTCCGCACAGCGGACAGACAAAGTCATCCGGAAGATCTTCCCACTTTGTTCCGGGCTCGATCCCGCCATCCGGATATCCTTCCTCTTCGTTGTATTCCCATCCGCAAAGATCACATACCTTTGTCATAAGACCGTTCCTCCTTCGCACACCGTTTTCAGGTACTGTTGCTGAAAAGAGTATAGCATGGACCTTCCCGTTCGGCAATCACAACTGTTGTCTATGAACCGGCAGTCAACAGTCCGGGTGACAGATCACGCCCCGGCCAGCCTTTACACAGCAAGTTACAGCTTCTCGAAATCGCTTGCCGGATGCTTGCACAGCGGACAGATAAAATCTTCCGGCAGCTCTGCCCCTTCGTACACATATCCGCAGATCTTGCAGACCCAGCCTTCCTTTTTCTCCTCGAAAAGCTGAGGCTTCGGCTTGATATGCTCGAAGTAGTACGCATAGGTGACGCTGGCCTCGTCGCTGAGGACGCGGCACTCCGTGACCTCGGCGATAAACAGAGTGTGGGTCTCGAACTCCTTCGTGTCGATGACCCTGCCGCTGATCAGGGCATTCGTCCCCTTTGTCAGGTAATACAGGCCGTTCGCGGACCGCTTCGCGTCGGCAAAGCCGGCGAACTTGTCGGTATCCCTCCCGGACTGGAACCCAAACTGCTTAAACGTATCAAATGTCGCGTCCTCGGACAGTACCGACACGTTAAAGACTCCCGTCTTTTTAATCATGTCGTGGGTGAAGTTTGCCTTGTTCACCGCGATGGTGATCCGGTTCGGCTCTGCGGTGACCTGGGAAGCCGTATTGATGATGCATCCGTTCTCCTTGTCGCCGTCCCTGGCCGTCAGAACGAAAAGCCCGTAGCTGAGCTTGAACATCGCCTTCGCATCCATCACGCCTTCCGAAGCCTTCCGGGCCTTGACCGAAGGAGCGGGGGGCGTAACCTCCGTCTTCTTCTCGATGGTCGCGTCAATCGCGTCCGCGATCGCGTCAAGTTCAGGAAGCTGGTCCTCCTTCAGAGCGGACTTAATCGTCAGGGTCTCGTTGAGGATTGTCATCTTCCTGCATTTTTCAAGGACTTCCCTCATCAGCTTCCCGCTGGTCGGCGCCCAGGAGCCGTTCTCGATGATCGCAACCGTCCGGTTCTGGAGATTGTGCGCGGCCAGGTCATACAGGAAGCTTTCCATCTGTACGAAGATCCCCGCATTGTAGGTGGTCGACGCCAGGACCAGGTGGCTGTAGCGGAAAACGGCAGCGATGATCTCGCTTGCCGGCGTCACGGAGACATCGAACATGTAGGTCGGGATGCCCTTTTCCCGCAGACGGACCGCAAGGCATTCCGCCGCGTTTTCGGTATGATGATAGACCGAGGCATAGGCGATCACGACGCCGGTCTCTTCCGGCGTGTAGGTGGCCCAGTGCTGGTAGCGGTCCATGATATCCGCGATATTCTTTCTCCACACGAAGCCGTGAAGCGGACACAGATACTTAATCTCAAGACCTGCCGCCTTCTTCAGGACAGCGGATACCTGGTTCCCGTACTTCCCCACGATATTCGTGTAATACCTGCGTGCCTCTTCCAGATAATCCCGGTCAAAGTCCACCTCATCCGCAAAGAGCGCGCCGTTTGTGGCGCCGAAGGTTCCGAAGGCATCGGCGGTGAAAAGAACCCCGTTGGAGGTATCGTAGGTCATCATGACCTCCGGCCAGTGGACCATCGGAGCATTAACGAAGGTCAGTGTATGCGCACCGCTCGAGAAGGTCTCTCCCTCCTTCACGATGACACACATCGCATCCACGTCAAACGTGAAATACTGCTTCATCATGACCGCAAGCTTCTCGTTGCAGAGGATCCTGACATCCGGATAGCGCCGCACCAGCTCTTCGAGCGTCGCGCTGTGGTCCGGTTCCATGTGATGCACCACGATATAGTCCAGATGACGCCCGCCCAGCGCATGCTCCACGTTCTCAAAGAACACTGTTCCGACCGCGGCATCCACCGTGTCGAACAGAACAGTCTTCTCATCCAGAAGCAGGTAGGAATTATAGGAAACCCCGCGCGGAACCGAATAGACGCCCTCAAACATGGCAAGCCGTCTGTCATTTGCACCCACAAAGATCAGATCATCCGTTACCTTTCTGCAGCAATACATTGCATCTCCTCCTTTCTTTACTCTCCGTCGAAGGCTTTTTTCATCTTCTCACGGAATGATTTCTTTTTCTTTTTCGGCTCATCCTCCGCATCCGCCACGCTGCCAAGGCTGTTTCCTGTCAGGGAGTCAAAGTGCCTCAGCGCTTCCTTTGCTTCCTCATTCAGACGCGTGGGAGTGCGGATTGTCAGGGTGACATAATGATCTCCCCTCACGTCCTTGTTCCTGACGCTTGGCACGCCTTTGCCCTTCAGCCTCACACGGGTTCCTGACTGCGTTCCCGGGCGGACCGTGTAGATCACATCTCCGTCTACCGTCCGGATCCTCAGGTCACCTCCCAGCGCGGCCTGGGCAAATGAGATCTCGACGTTGGAAAAAATGTCCATATCCTGGCGCACAAATTCCGGATCGGACGCGACGCGCACTTCTACCAGAAGATCCCCTCTCGGGCCTTTATTTCTCCCGGGCTCACCCTTCCCGCGGATCCGGATGCTCTGGCCGTCATCGATTCCTGCCGGGATGGTGACCTCAATGGTCTTCCTGCTGGAGGTATATCCGCTCCCCGCGCAGTTCGGGCATCTTTGCTCGATGATCTTTCCCGTCCCGCGGCAGTCCGGACACGGCTGCGTGCTCTGCATCATGCCAAACAGGCTCTGCTGGCGGATCGTCACCTGTCCCGTCCCGCGGCACTTCGGGCAGATCTTAGGCGATGTCCCGGGTTTGGCGCCGGTCCCGTGGCAGGTAGCACATTCCTCTTTCAGCGTGACATCCACATTCCTCGTGCAGCCGGAGATCGCGTCGGCGAACGAGATGGAAACACGCGCGCGTACATTGTCACCCTGCATCGGCGCGTTCGGATTACGCTGCCGCCTTCCCGTCCCGAACAGGTCGGAGAAAATGTCCCCCATTCCGCCCATCTGGCCAAAGATATCCGAAAAGTCAAAACCGCTGGCGTCAAAGCCCGCGCCCTGTTCAAATGCCGCGTGTCCGAACTGGTCATACTGCTGGCGCTTCTGGGGGTCACTCAGAATCGCGTACGCCTCGGAAGCTTCCTTGAACTTCTCCGCTGCGGCCGCATCGCCCGGGTTCATATCCGGATGATATTTCTTTGCAAGCTTCCGGTATGCTTTCTTCAGCGCCTCTTCATCCGCATTCCTGTCGACGCCAAGCACCTCATAATAGTCTCTCTTGTCTGCCATACATCACTCCCATGCGTGCCTTCAGGATCTCCCGGCACGCCGAAAGGCCTGTACGGGGATCCCGCACAGACCCATTTCTATTCGATCTTTTCTGCGTCTGATCCGGAGGTCTTTGCGGCGTTATTCGAAACGCCGCTAAGATCTCCGGCTGTTCCTGAGACTCTTCGCTGTGATCAGGATCCATCAGAAACGCCAGCCTTTTCCCTGTTCTTTCAGACTTCCCTGTAGTCGCCGTCGACCACATCGTCATCCGCGGATCCTCCGGCATTCATATCCGGTCCGGGCCCGGCCTGCGGCCCTGCCCCGGGACCTGCCTGGCCTGACTGCGCCTGCTGCTGGTAGAGCTTTTCGAACAGCTTCTGGGAACTGCTCATCAGCTTCTCCCTGCCTGCCTTCAGGTCATTGATCTGATCATCCGTCAGCTCGTCTCCGCATCTTGCGATGGTCTCCTTGAGAGACTTCAGATCCGCCTCAACCGCAGACTTGTCCGCCGCGTCCAGAGCCGCTCCGGCCTCTTCCAGCGCTTTCTCGGTCTGGAATACGATCGCGTCCGCGTCGTTCTTGGTATCGATGCCTTCCTTGCGCTTCTTATCCTGCGCTTCGTACTCGGCA
>CACXFW010000166.1 GCA_902767065.1 uncultured Lachnospiraceae bacterium
GATCGAAATTGATACTGATCCGGTTGACGACAAAGCCGATTATCCCTTCCAGTACAAAATAAATGATCGTCACTGCTATCAGCGGGAGAAATGCTTCATAGGTACGGCTCCTGATGATGTCCCCCATCTTAGTGAGGTCCTGCACAGCGATATAGCCTACGATTGACGTAGCCTTGATGAGGCCTACAATCTCGCCCTTGTAGGCAGGCAGCACATGAGGCAGTGCCTGGGGCAGAATGATTCTGAAGAACGTACGGTGTCCGGAATAGCCCTGGGAATACGCGGCCTCGTATTGCCCGCGGTCCACTGCCCCGACACCCATTTTCAAAAGCCCGTACACAGAAGCCCCGAAGGTGAGAGTAAAACCGATCACCGCAACGACAATGCCGCTCACAACCACATTGCCAAAGACAATGTAGTAAAGAACCATTAGCAACACCACCATCGGCATCCCCTGTACCAGCCACAGGCAGAAACGGGTAATCAGATTGGCAGCGCGATTGCCGTTGCGACACATCATGAATACGCCAAAGCCCAATACCGTACCGCAAAGAACAGACAGCATGGTAATCAGCAATGTGATCAGGGTGCCGTCTATAAACAGCCGCCAGCGTTCCTCCCGGATGAAGGTTTTTTCGAAGCTGTCACGGATGTAAGCCCCGAAGGATTTGTCTGGAGTCTGCTCCTTCAACGCGCCCTGACCGGCACCTCCGGAGGCATCTGATTCGGTCTCACCCGGCAGACCGGGAGATCCGCTGCCGCCTTCCGGTTTCTGTATGCCCCGGACGATCAGCACGAAAGAAGCCGGCCAGTATTCCACAAAATCGACTGACTCCTTCCGCTCTTTGGTGGCGATAATAGAGCCCGCGCCAAGAAGAGCCTTCCCCGACTGGACATAGGACATTACAGCGGAAAATTCCATCCCCTCGAATTCAACATGGACGTCCAGCTTCTGGGCTATCATCAGTACAAGCTCGAGGTCAAATCCCTTCAGTTCACCGCCTTCTCCCGCATAGCTCATCGGTTCCAGCGTATCACACGCCGCAACCTTCACCGTTCCGTTTTTCCCCGGCCAGTCCTGTTCCGGCATCACCTTCAGGCTGTCATCAGAGCCCGTCCATTTTTCCCAGGCTGCCTGAAGCGCCTCCTTCGGAACAGAATCATAAGCCGACTGCCAGACATCTCTGTTTGCGTCACCTTTTGCAAAGGCCAGACCGAAAACACCGTCCTGCAGGCTCTCGGGAAACTGCGTGAACTCGGGGTTTCGGTTGACAACCAGCTGAGTGACCGCGTTGTTCAGCAGGATTGCGTCTGTTTTACCGGTCTGCAGGGCCAGCAGCATATCTGCCATGGTATTGTAATAGGAAAACTCCCCCACGTCCGGCACCTTGCTGCGTACCAGCTCCTCTAACGGTGCGCCTGTCAGCATGGATACCTGCTTACCGGCAAGCTCGGAGAAACTCTGATATTCAGGCACCACCGACGCCGTCCCGTCTGCTGCCGCAGGTTCGATCATTCCCATCACAGACATCACCAGCAGCACAGTCAGCGTCAATCGTTTCAAAAACCGTATCATTGATTAGATCCTTTCCTTGATCGATGACAGGACACAGACAATGGCGTCTGGACTTTACTTCCTTTGACAAAGCCCGGAAATTCCAGTTTCTTCCATCTGATTGCAGCGCATGTGGATCAGGACTGCTTACACACATCCACCCACTCCGGATAACCGCAGCATTCTTCCAGCTCAGCAATGCCAAGACGCACCGCACTGTGATCCGTCCCGGCGGCCGGATAGACCGTCTCATGCTTCTTCAGGCTTACATCCAGATAGACTTCCACGTCCTCATTCACTCCAAACGGACACACGCCTCCGATCTCATGCCCGGTCATATCCTCTACACGATCCGCCGGGATCATCTTTGCCTTGCAGCCGAACCGGTCCTTATACTTCCTGTTATCGATCCGCGCCATTCCCTCTGCAAGAATCAGGACAGCCTTATCCTCTTGCGCAAATGACAGCGTTTTTGCGATCATCCCAGGCTCACAGCCGAGTGCCTGCGCTGCCTCTGATACGGTTGCACTGCTATGCTCCGGGATGATGATCCTGTCTGCAAAGCCTTTTGATTCCAGATATGTTCTCGCTTTTTCCAATGACATAAATTCACCTCTGCATCATTTTGACGTGTTTTCTTCTCTATAAACCATAGTTTATTCCTGACAATATCCGTCCGGATACCGATCCCGTAATCGAAACTGCTTCGTCCCTCAAGACTCGTACTTTCGGACGGTATCTGGCTCCATCATAGCATAGCGCCAGAGGGGAAACCACAGAAAAGATCATGATAAAAAACTGGTAAAGGATCAACCCTTACCAGTTCATTCATTCCAAACAACTGATTCTATGATTAACCCGCCAGAAGTCGATTACGCTTCCGTTTCAGCCTCTTCATCCGGCATGATGGAGCTCAGGATAAAGGCAACCATGGCCTGTGCTTCATCACTTGAAACCGGTGTGCAGGTAACTTCCAGTCCATAGCCCGCTTCTGTCATAAAGGCCAGAGTACCGCTGTCCTGATCCTTCATCTCATAGCTCACGCATGGAAGACCATTCACAATACCAGGCTCGATATCGCTGACCCCATCCATCCCGGCCAGCTGATCCGCATAATCCATAATGTCCATGCCATCCAGATCTACATACACTACAGAAACGGCAGATTGCTCATCTGAATCATCTGTAGACTCAAAATAACCGATAAAGCCTTCTTCCTTATCCTCATCGGTAAGTTCGACCTCTTTCAGATTATCCGGCAGCCACATCTTCATGGCAATCTCATCAAAGCTCACGAAATCGCCTTCAATCCCGAGCTGATCCAGATATCCTTCCACATCACTCCA
>CACXFW010000167.1 GCA_902767065.1 uncultured Lachnospiraceae bacterium
CGATTGAACTGTGCCGGTATTGCGAAAACCCTGGCCTTAGCCCTTTCCATGCAGGCTTGCCGGAAGAGCCTTCCAAAAAGAGGATTGGTTTTTCAAAGATCAGGAGTCCAGATCCCAGGAGATGAACGGCCCGGGCAGCTCCTGAAGGCTTCGCCTGTTGCCGTAATAATCACACAGAACCTCCGGGAGCACGTCTGTCTTCCGGACCCTGGCCGGATCGCGGGGTACCACCACCGGTTTCGCAGGGCCCGGCGCATGCCGCGGGGCATCCGGCCGCCTCTTCAGGCGGACCTTCATCGCATCCCGGTCAAAGTCAAATCCGAACCAGAAGGCCTGCCCGTTTTTATCGAACCCGTAGAATTCCTGCCAGGTTTCCAGGTTCAGGCAGGTTTCGGGCTCCGGATACATCACCCGGAGATAGCCGCCTGCCATGCACAGGTACAGATTGCCGTCCGCTTCATTGTCTGAGGTCGGAAAGACAACCGCAGCCTCAGCGCAGTCATAGAAGATATTATTGTACAGGCGGAACAAGCGGGAAGTGCCTCCGCGTTCAAGCCCGCCCATCCTAAACGGTACAGGCTTCGCGTAGAAACCGCTGTGCCTGCACTTTCCGATCAGATTGCTTACAATCATCAGGCGGTCCGTTCCCTCACAGTAAATCCCGTATCCGTTGACTTCCTCCTTTTCCCGGAGCTTATACCATCCGGAAGAGCCCTTCTCCACAGATACCCCGGCAGGGTCAAACCGGCCCTCCACATTCCAGATGATATTGTTGTCGATCAGATTGACGCCTTCCTTGGTACACTCAATGAAGACCGCTTCCCGCTGCTCTATCCCGTCGAGAAACAGGTTCGCGGTAATCCGTGTATTGACATTGCCGCAGTCCAGCCAGAGATGATCCGCCCGGAATGTGTTGCGGATCGTATTCCTGCGGATCAGCCCGTCTACGCTGTTGTGCAGCTTGATCCCGGCCGCTTCCCATGAAAGCTCCATCTTCTGCCATCCGGTGCCTTCGATCAGATTGTCTTCGATCAGCATATGCTCCGCAAAAAGGCCGGCAATCCCGCACACTCCCGCGTCACGGATGACGCATCCGCGGATCACGGACCAGCCGATCTGCTGCCCTTCTATATAATCATGATGCCAGCATTCATTTCCGATATCGATCCCCAGAGCGTTGCTCCAGTTCACGGTGCAGTTTTCGATGATCCAGTGATGCCCCCGGTAACTGGAAATGGCGCCACGCTGCGGAACCGGCGCTCCGGTCGCCGCGTGCTCACAGATCAGGCCCTTTACGCGGATATAGGAGAGAAATGGTTTCTTCGGGGCAAAGCATTGTTCCCGCACCGTGATCTCGATCAGGTGGTCCTTCGGATCCCCATCCCCCTTCAGCCGGAAATGAATGGTCTGTCCGTTTGCTTCCACCCAGTAGGCGTTATCCGCGCTGCCCAGCATAAAATACAGCGGCACCTGCGTCAGAGGCTCTCCGTCACAAAACACACAGCCGCGCCGGTTCAGATAGGTGGTCATGTCGGTCTTGTCATACTCGATGAACAGCCGGTCATGAAGGATATTCACCGCGCAGAACGGATTATAGCCCCGGAACATGTCCGGATCCAGATCATGCCGCCAGATGTGGGGAGACTGTCGCTTTCCTTCTTCTTCCTCTTCCTCTGTATGCTCCTGCATTGGCCCGGCAGATGCAAATTCCGGCAGCGCTTCGAGGTTCCATCCGCTGCTTTGGCTAAAGTCCTCAACCTGCTCTGAGGCCCGTATCACAACCCGGTCCGATCCAAACGCTTCATAACTGATCATATGCTCCGGATCCGTCCCTCCCATGGCCGGGGAGACACATTCCCTGTAAACGCCTTCATGGATCAGGACTCTGGTCCCGGGCACCGCTGCCTTCGCCGCGCGGCTGATCGTCCGAAAAGGGGAATCGATCCTGCCATCGTTCTCATCCGAAGCGGCCGGATCCTGCGCGGCAACATGAAGGGTCCGGCTGTAATCGCAGTCCCTTTCCCAGAAACCAAACATCTCGCCGTCAGGCAGGATCGCACTGAGATCCCGGCCGGACATTTCCTGTCTGCTCATCTGTTCCTCCTCCTGGCACATCTGCCTCTTAATACTCGTGAACGCTATTCATTGCCGATGAAAAAGAGTAGTGAAAAAAAGACAGCCCCGCATATCATTGCGGGGCCCTCTTGAGCACAAATGCCGTAATCAATCCCTGTTCTTAAGATGCTCCGAAACAGTGATAGCAAATCCGGACGGGGCAAACACCATTGTAGATTTCGAAGAGCTTGTATCCGTAACCTTGTCTCCGCGGGGATTGATGAAGCCGCGTGAAAGCAGGAAATCGTATGCTTCCTGGAAATTATCCACATTCATGCTGATGCCTGTAAGATCCCTCTCCATGCTTTCGGCACTCGCAATATTGATGCGGTTGCCATTGGCGTCTTTCATGGAGTAGTTTGTATTCGCCCCGCCTTCAATGTCCCTTTTCGTATGGCGCCTCTCGAAGCCAAGTGCTTCAAAGGTCTTCATGACGGACTCCGGATCCTTCGTTACGATCAATGGGCAAAAACCTGTAATCTTCATAGTTGTGTCTTTTCCTTTCTTACAATTCGGGTAACCATTCGATTAAATGAAAAGGCATCCCTGAAAGAGTCTTCCAAAGATGCCATGGCCATTATATTACGAAATCAGAAGCAATACAAGGGTATGTGCCAAACGTCACATATCTGAAAAGGTGGATGGTCAAAGGTCCCGCCCCGACCAGACCCAAGGCGGACACAGGGATCCTGAGCGTAGACTTTTGGGGGTCGAAACGAAGGATCCCTGTGTCTTAAGCAGGAGGCTGGCCGGGGTGTGGCCTGTAACGGTGGATGCCCGTAGGACGCCCTGTGCCGCTGCCCACGCAGAACGCCTCTTCCTCGGCTGCACCGAACGCCCTGGCGAACTCATTGGCGATTCTTAAGGGAATGCTCTCATGTTGTTCTGTAATAGCAGGTGTTTTTTCCGCTGCCCTCACGTTTCAGTTCATCGGAAGCCACCATCTTGCGCAGTGCGCCCTCAACGGAGCTGACGCTGAGTGACGGACAAAGTTCCCTGATGTCCTGCTTGGTAAAACGACCGATTCTGTTCTTTGTGGCAAGTCTTACGGTTTCAAGGGCAGATTTCTTTGTTTCCACCAATGCAAATCGATCCTCAAAGTCTCTGTAGGCAG
>CACXFW010000168.1 GCA_902767065.1 uncultured Lachnospiraceae bacterium
CCGGAGGGTCCTGTTTATTGCGATACAATTTATCCTGTTTGTTTATGAGCGGCGATCTTTTGGTTGCACTTCATCACAATCTGAATTAATATGATTCGTACGTATCACGCTTCATAAAACGTGATTCCTATCCAAAAATCGTCTGGTGGCGAAATGAATAAATCGGGAGAGTCAGAATATGAGTATCTTTGAAGAACTGGGTAAGTTTGGTCTGAGCAAGGCAGTGAATTTTGTCTACAGAAACCCTGAAAAAAACATGATGAAGGTAATGGAAGCCGTCGACAAGTTCTCCGGCGGACGTTTTCCGAGCCAGATCCAGACGATCGAGGATGCGATCCAGAACCCGGATCATGCCTATTATCCATATGTCAGACATGTGCTGTTCGACGTTGAGCGTGATGTCGTCAAGACCATCATCAACAATTTCTTCTTCAACGTCAACCTGAAGGGCTGGAAGATCCAGGAAGAGCTTCGTGAGAAGTACAACTGCAACATTCCATGGGCGGTTCTTCTGGATCCCACTTCCGCCTGCAATCTGCACTGCACCGGCTGCTGGGCCGCGGAATACGGAAGCAAGCTTAACCTTTCCTATGACGAGATTGATGATATCATCCGTCAGGGCAAAGAGCTTGGCATCTATATGTACATCTATACCGGCGGCGAGCCGATGGTCAGGAAGAAGGATATCCTTCGCCTGTGTGAGAAGCACAGCGACTGCATCTTCCTGTGCTTTACGAACGGCACGCTGATCGATGATGAATTCGCCGATGGAATGCTCCGTGTGAAGAACTTCGTTCCGGCGATCTCTCTCGAGGGATTCGAGGAAGCGACCGACAGCCGCCGCGGAGAAGGCGTATACAGCCGTGTCATGCAGACGATTGAGCGGCTCCACAAGAGGAAGCTGTTCTACGGAATCTCCGCATGCTACACCAGCCAGAATTACGATTCGATCACCTCGAAGGAGTTCCTGGACGAGCTGGTCAGGGCAGGCGCGTATTTCATCTGGTACTTCCACTATATGCCGGTCGGAAATGACGCGGACGTGTCCCTGCTCCCGACTCCGGATCAGCGGATCGAGGTTTACAACCGCATCAACGAATACCGCCATCACAACTCTCTGTTCATGATGGACTTCCAGAACGACGGAAAGTACGTCGGCGGATGCATCGCAGGCGGGCGCAGATATCTGCACATCAACGCAAACGGTGATGTGGATCCGTGCGTATTCATCCACTATTCGGATTCCAATATCCGTGAGAAGTCGCTTCTGGACTGCCTGCGCAGCCCGCTGTTCATGGCGTATCATGACGGACAGCCCTTTAATGAGAATATGTACCGTCCCTGCCCGATGCTTGAGAATCCGGAGGTCCTTCCGGATCTGATCGCCAAAACCGGTGCCCATTCCACGGATCTTCAGTCGCCCGAGTCAGCCACGCACCTGTGTGACAAGTGCACCAGCTACGCTGAAAAGTGGGCGCCGTATGCCGACGATCTGTGGACCGGAAAGATCGATGTCCGCACCTGACAAAAGGTCAGCGGTAGGCGAATCCGCCTTCAATATGAACTTCACTGGAAAGGTCTCCGGTCCCGAGCAGGGCTCCGGGGACCTTTCCAAATACGGAGGGAATCTTCCAGTCTGACTTCACCGTCATTCCGATCACGCAATTGTCCGCCCGGAAGGAAGGGCATCCGCAGACCGTCCTCATATTCATCTCCATCATGTCCAGCGACCTTGTCTTCAGGGTCGTAATCCCCATCAGATTCAGCAGCAGCCTGAGATAATCCTCATACTGAAGGCCATGCGTCCCACTCTGGGCAACCCCGTCTGCCTTCTTCAGAAACGTGTTCATGCTCATCAGGGCACTCAGCGGAACATGCCAGTCTGCATCTGTCTTCTTCAGGGGAATCCTTCCGTCATGCAGAAGGATCCTGGCATCGAACAGGCTCTCCGCATATGCCCAGGACAGCAGGAGCGTATGCTTGACCGCGGCCACCAGAAGCGGCTTTCCTGTCCATCCGATGATCAGCATGGCGAGGCTTGTCGCTTCCTCATTGCGCGCAGGATTCATCACAAGGAACGCGTAATTGAAGCCCTCACGGAGGAAGATCAGGCTCCTTACCGCCTTTTTCAGGTTGTCCTGGTCCGTATATTTCCCGCCGATCAGATACTCCACCTGGTACAGAAGCGTCTCGTCCCCCGGGCCATCCTTGAAATTCCTGAAATGATCCAGCAGGTATTCCCTGAACAGCAGATCATCCACCATCCCTCCCCTTGGCGTATCCAGTGCCAGGACGCCTTTGTTGCCACGGCGCCTGGACCATAGATCGGAACTGTTGATCTTCTTCTGGGATAATCTGATGTTGCCGCATACCTGCTTCAGCAGATTCCCGCTCTTGAGATCCGCCATCCTCGAGGATGGATCATGCCTCTTCCCCTCTTCCTCCGCCTGATTGACTCTCGCGACCGCATCCGGGTCCGTCCTGACCGTAACGGTTCCGTCCTCAGCGGTCTCTGTATAGGTTGTCAGCTCCTCCTTCGCCGAAGACACCTCACCGCTCATCCCGGCGGATTCCTTCTCGGAAGCCTTCCGGCTGTTCTCAAATTCACTCTCCGCCTGTCTGATGCCCTCAGCATCCCGGTATGCGTCCTGAAGCTTACCGATCGCATCCGCCCACGCTGTCTTTGCCATGTATTCGACGGCCTGCTGATAGTAATACTCTCCGCTTCTGTCCGTAAGAAGCGCATATTCCCCGATTGTAAGCTGGTCCATCGTCACCTTCCACGGATCCAGCAGAAGGCCGGGAAGCTTCGCGCTGACCTCTGAGGCCGCGTCCTCGTTCTTCTTCACATAGGATGTCAGTCTGGATGTGAGCTGCTCCCTGGAGATCATATCTCCTCCATACGCGGAATCCACCGCAAACAGGCCATAATCCTCCAGGAGGATATTGTCATACTCCGAAAACGCCGACCAGAGTCCGAGAGACGTCATATTCGCGCACTGCGCCCGTGCGCCTGCCATGCGGACCGCTTCGATGACCGCAAATGAGAATCCCAGGAACACCACACTCAAAAGGCAGAAAAAGACGGTAATCACAGCGCGCTGTCTTCTCAAGCCGCACCTCCTTCGCGAAAGACTGTTTTCCGGATGCCTCAGGAGTCTTTATATCACAGTCAACCCGGTCCGGAAGAAAACAGAAGGCCCTGCATTTCATTTTTGGAGGAACGCACAAAGGCAGAAAAAAACCGGGGTGTCAGACCCCGGTCATTTCGTCATTCTGTTTCATGCTGTCTCACAACATATGAGTGCAGGTCTTTTCACTGCCCCAGAGGCTCGATCACCTCCCGGCGCAGCTTCCGGTAGAGAATCACGGAAATCGTTGCCGACACGACCTCCGCTATGACAAAGCACCACCATACCTGGCTGACATCCTTTGTGATCCACGCCAAAAGCCAGGCGGAAGGAATCAGGGCGATAAGCTGCCTGCACAAAGAGACAATCAGCGAATAGAACGCCCTGGAAAATGCCTGGAAAACCGATCCCAGCATGATGCCGATCGCCGCAAGCGGAAAGTGGAGCCCGATCTTACGCATCGCGACCACACCCATTTCCATCATATTCTCAGAAGCGTTGAACAGGCCAAGAAGCTGCCTCGGAAAGATCTCAAAGCACAAGGTTCCGGCACAAAGGATCACAAATGCCAGCGCAATGGAGAACTTCAGCGCTTCATCAATCCGGTCCTTCCTCTTAGCCCCGTAATTGTACGCAAGAACCGGGATCAGACCATTGTTCAGTCCGAAAACCGGCATGAAGAAGAAGCTCTGAAGCTTGAAATACACGCCGAACACCGCTGCCGCGGTCTCGGAAAAACCAATCAGGATCAGATTCATCAGGTAACTCATGACCGATCCGATCGACATCATCAGAATCGACGGAACCGCCACATAATAGATCTTCCTGATCACCTCCGGCGAAGGATGGAATATCCCCCCAAGGCTCAGATGCAGTGCCCTGTTTTTCCTGAGATTCAGAACCAGCCCGGTCACCGCCGCAATACACTGTCCCAGGATTGTCGCGTAAGCCGCTCCGGCCACGCCCATTTTGGGAAATCCCAGAAGCCCGAAGATCAGGATCGGGTCAAAAATGATATTGATGACGGCACCGGCGATCTGCGAGATCATGGAATAGATCGTCTGTCCGGTTGACTGCAGCAACCGTTCAAAGGTCATCTGGAACAGCAGCCCGAAAGACAGGCAGCACACAATGCGCAGGTAAGTCGATCCATACTCAACAATGACTGCATTCTCCGTCTGCGCGCGGAAAAAAGGGCCGGACGCAAAAAGACCCAGCAGAACAAAGAAAATGGAGGAAAAAGCCATCAGAAGCAGTCCGTTGTTCGCAGCCTCATCCGCCTTCTTGTATTTCCTTTCGCCCAGCGATCTTGACAAAAGAGCGTTGATGCCGACTCCCGTCCCGGAGCCAACCGCGATCATCAGGCTCTGCAGAGGAAACGCAAGCGACACCGCCGTCAGGGCCTGTTCGTTGATCTGTGAGACAAAAATGCTGTCGACGATGTTATACATTGCCTGTACAAGCATGGATACCATCATCGGCAATGACATGGATATAATCAGTTTTTTCACGGGCATCACGCCCATCTTGTTTTCCCGAACCTGCGGCACGCAGTTACCTCCTCTGAGCAGATGATTCGTCAGCGGCAACTGTCCATTGCCGCTGACGACAGAATCGCTGTGATGTGCTTCTCCCATGACGGAAGTCATGGAAATACTTCCGGCACAATCCGGACCGCGTTCTCTCAATGCTGGCCCAGCATGTTGATGGTTTCCATGTCATTTTCCGTGACCATGATATTCATGACATACTCCTGGCCATCCGGCGTCGTCACCTTCATTTCGATCACGGATCCCGGCACCAGGCCATTTTCCTTTACATGATGAAAGAACGGAGATACCTTCGGGTGTTCTTCCCTGAATATGTCAAGCCGTTCCTTGAATTTCAGTAGCGCCAATGGGTTCTTTGTCATGTCTGACCTCCTGCATTCTGTCATTTCCAGCTAATCTGGTAATTATTCAGCACCTCCTGGAATTGCTCATGATCCAGTCAGATAAGCTTGCTTATCTGACGGATCTGAGCGGTTCCAGG
>CACXFW010000169.1 GCA_902767065.1 uncultured Lachnospiraceae bacterium
ATCCCGTTCCAACTCCGCGCAGAGTACGGTTGGAAAAGGCCTTGAGTTTGACGTCATCACCTGCGTCGTGCTTGGCGGCGTGTCCGTCAACGGCGGTGTCGGCCGCATCTCCGGCGTCGTGGCAGGCGTTCTGATCATTGGCTGCCTGACGAACGGAATGATCCTGATGGACGTCAGCGAGTACACCCAGATGGTCGTCAAGGGCATCGTCCTTGCGATTGCGGTTGGCATTGACTGCCTGACCAAGAAGCGCCAGGCATCCTGAGAATTGCGTTGCAGGTCACACCCCGGCCAGCCGCTCACTGCCCCGCCGCCCTGGGCTGTGGTTCCTCACGGGGGGGGGGGCCGCAGGCCCAGGGCGGCGGGGGTGCGTAACGTCTGGGCGGATACAGACTCTGGAGGAAGAATACAATGAAGCTGAATTATGAAGGTCTTAAGGACAAGGCTCCCTGGGAAGCGGCGCTTGTGAGCCTGCCGTCTTACGACCCGGCCGCGCTGGCGGAAAAAACCCGGAAGGATCCGGTATGGGTTCATTTTGGAATCGGAAACATCTTCCGGATCTTTATCGGAGGAATTGCCGATACCCTGATCCGGAAGGGTCTGATGGACAGGGGGATCATCTGCGCGGAAACCTTTGACTATGATGTGGTGGACAAGATCTACAAGCCCTTTGACAACCTCGTGATGGCGGTGACCATGCATGAGGACGGAAGGACAGACAAGCGGGTCCTTGGCTCCCTGGCGGAGGCGGTCAAGGCGGATGCGTCAGATCCAAAGGAGTGGGGACGCCTCAGGGAGGTCTTTGTGAAGGAGAGCCTTCAGATGGTTTCCTTCACGATCACAGAGAAGGGATATGCCCTGCGCAATCCGGAGGGACAGTATCTGGAGTATGTCCGGTCCGATCTTGAGAAGGGACCGGAGCATGCTGCCGGCGCCATGGGCGTTGTCTGCGCGATGCTGCATGAGAGATTCTTATCCGGCGGCGCTCCGCTGGCGCTGGTCTCCATGGACAATGTTTCCAGGAACGGCGAGAAGCTTCGGGAGAGCATTCTGGAGATGGCCGGGGCATGGAAGGAGAGAGGATATGTGGAGGACGCATTTCTGAGCTATCTGAGAGATGAATCCCGGATCACCTTCCCGTGGACCATGATCGACAAGATTACTCCGAGGCCGGGCGACGGCGTCTGGAAGATGCTCACAGAATGTGGAATCGAGGACATGAAGAGCGTCGTCACCTCGCGCCATACCTATATTGCTCCTTACGCCAACGCGGAAGAGCCGCAGTATCTGGTGGTGGAGGACGACTTTCCGAACGGACGGCCGCCCCTGGAGGAGGCCGGCGTATACATGACAGACCGCGAAACCGTGAACCGGGCGGAGCGTATGAAGGTGACGGTCTGCCTCAATCCCATTCACACCGCCCTGTGCGTCTATGACTGCATGCTGGGATATGAGCTGTTCGCAGATGGCATGAAGGATCCTCAGATTGCTGAGCTTGCCAGGCGTGTGGGATACCTGGAGGGGCTTCCGGTGGTTGAGGATCCGGGCATCCTGTCCCCGGAGGCATTCCTTGACGAAGTGCTCCATGTCCGTTTTCCGAACCCCTTCCTGGGGGATACGAGTGCCAGGATCGCGGTGGATATCTCCCAGATGGTGGCGATCCGTTTCGGGGAAACCATCAAGGCTTATGTTGCCAGGGACGGCGACGCGAAAAAGCTTGTGGGAATCCCGCTCGCGATTGCCGGCTGGATCCGCTATCTTCTGGCGGTGGATGACGAAGGGCGGCCGATGGAGCTTTCGCCCGATCCGATGATTCCTTATATGAAGGAGCAGCTTGGCGGCATCGCCTTTGGAGACCCTCAGAGCCTGACGGATCAGCTGAAAAGCGTCCTGAGCAATGAGTCGATCTTCGGGACGGATCTTTATCAGGCAGGCATCGGGGAGAGGATCGAGGAAATGGTCCGAAGCGAGCTGAAAGGCCCGGGCGCCGTGCGGCAGACATTAAAGAAATACCTGGATACTCCTCGATAAACAATCGTTTATTACCATTACTGATCAATTCCGCATGCCGGCTGACTGTTACTGTTCACGGCCGCCGCATCATTTTACGTCAATTGCAACGAACCGGTATGTA
>CACXFW010000170.1 GCA_902767065.1 uncultured Lachnospiraceae bacterium
GTTCCAGGGGGCGGACAAGCGGTGAAACCGCTCTGTCCGCCCACAGCGAAGAACACGAAGTGTTCTGAGCAATGGGGGTTCTGAATAGAGTTACCCGAATTGTTACAATTCCCTGACATTTTTGCCGTGCCCGGGTTCACAGGAAGCAAAGTGTGCTATAATGTTGAACAAGTGTACTACATAATAGTGGTGGTGCGGGTGGAAAAGCAGAGGAGAGAGCATTGGACTGGAATCCACAGGTAACGAATATACATGATCTGAAAATCAGTGGTTTTGTTCCTCATACGGATGTCACCAAAGATGGCATCCTGTTCTCTGTCGTTGTCCCGGAGGGAAGCCGTGCAAGCCTTCTTCTGTACGAGAAGGGAACGGAGTCGGTAAAGTGCGAGATCCCGTTTTCACAAGAGCCGACCCTCGGGAGAGTCTTTGCGATGCTGGTGTCCGGAATCCCTGCGGATCGCATGGAGTATAATTACAGGATCGATGGAAAAGTCGTAACGGATCCTTCCGCGCAGGTCGTGACGGGCCTGAAAAAGTACGGTGACTGCACCCCAAGAAGAGAGCATCAGATCAGAGGCGCATTCTTAAACCCTGCGTTTGACTGGGGGGAGAAGGAGAAGAGGCTACGCATCCCGTACAGCAAGTCCGTTTTCTATGAGCTGCATGTCAGGGGGTTTACGAAAAGCAGGACCTCAAAGGTGAAGAACCGCGGAACCTTCCTCGGGATCACGGAGAAGATTCCATATCTGAAGGAGCTTGGCGTCACGGCGCTGGTTCTTCTGCCGTGTTATGAATTTGATGAAGTCCTGCCGGATTCTTCCCGTACCGGGTGGAGGCCGGAGGGCCTCAGGGAACTGGTCGCGGGGGCATCGCTTCCTCAGTCTGCCCTGTCGAATGCTTCCCCGGCGAAGGACACAAAGGGCGGGGAGAGTGAGACAGGAGGGTACCGGATCAATTACTGGGGATTCGGCCCGGGGTGGCTCTTTGCGCCGAAACTTTCCTACTGCGCCGGGGATTCACCGGCCGACGAATTCCGCACGATGGTGAAACTCCTGCATGAAGCCGGAATCGAAGTGATCATGGAAATGAGCTGCCCGGAGGGTACGGATCCGGCTTATATGCAGGCATGCCTTCTGTGGTGGAGGGAGATCTACCACGTGGACGGTTTTCTGGTACTGGCTTCCCAGGATGATGTCAATGCGGTCGCGAAGAGTCCGGCGCTGAGTGATGTCAAGCTGATCTCGGACTACTTCGATACAGCGCGCATGTATCCGAAGGGACGTCCGTACCGGTTCCGGAATCTTGCCGAGTATAACGTCGGCTTCCGTTATGATGCGAGGCAGTTCCTGAAGGGGGATTCCGACTGCCTGCAGTCCTTTGTCTCAAGGTGCCGCTATAATCCGAAGGATGCGGGAGTGATCAACGCGATCGCCGGCCATGACGGATTCACGCTGCGTGACCTGGTCTCGTACAATGACAAGCACAATGAGGAAAACGGCGAGAATAACCGGGACGGCGCGCTGAATGAATACTCCTGGAACTGCGGCGCGGAGGGTCCCTCCAGAAAGCGGGAGATCAGCCGTCTGCGTATGAGGCAGATGAAAAATGCGCTTGCGATGGTGATGCTTGCCCAGGGTACGCCGATGATCTGCGCGGGGGATGAGATGCTCAACAGCCAGGAGGGAAATACGAATCCTTACTGTATCGACGGCGAATTGAGCTGGGTGCAGTGGTCCGGGTCGAAGGATGCTGCGGAGCTGCATGATTTCGCAGTGCATCTGATCGCGTTTCGCAGAATGCATCCGCTGCTTCATCAGGATGTTGAGCTGACAGGATCCAGCATGGGCGGATTCTTCCCGGACTTTTCCTGTCATGGCTCCAACGCGTGGTTTGCGTCCTTCGACCGGCAGGAGCGAAGTGTCGGGATGATGTACTGTTCGCAGGATCCGGACCGTGAAGCGCTCTACCAGAAGGAGACTGAGCGCAGAAAAGCGGCGAGAAAGAAACGGAGCAGAAAAAAGGATCCGGGAGCGGATGCGCTGCCGGAAGGCCAGGCGGAGAATCAGCAGGGAGCGGATGCGCTGCCGGAAGGCCAGGCGGGGAATCTGACGGGAGCGGATGCGCTGCCCGAGGGCCGGGCGGGGAATCTGACGGGAGCGGATGCGCTGCCCGATGGCCGGGCGGGAAATCGCGCGGATGCGGCGGCTGTGTGTGCGGATCAGTCCGGAATTGGCAGGACTTCATCAGAGGAATCCTATCTGTATGTAGCCTACAACCTTCACTGGGAAAGTCGGCAGCTTGCGCTTCCGTACCTGCCTTCGGGGAGAGAATGGAAGGTCGTGATCGATACTTCCATTGACCGTTTCTCCGATGAGAGGGAGCCTGACTTAGGCAGTAAGGAGAAGGCTAAGAGCGTCCATCTGCCGGGACGGTCAATCCGTGTGCTTGTTGGATAGCCGGAGGAAAAGCAGATCCTGGCCGGGACTGATCTATATGTTTTTCAGCCAGATCCCGTTCGAAAATGCAGGTTTGCCGGAACAAAGCAGTTTCGA
>CACXFW010000171.1 GCA_902767065.1 uncultured Lachnospiraceae bacterium
ACTTGAACGAATCTCTGGTTTAACCTCCGAACAGGCAAAGGAATATCTTTTAAAATCTGTTGAAGACGAAGTGAAGACCGATGCTGCAAAGCTTTACAAGGAGCTGGAGAGCGAAGCGAAGGATGCTGCGGCCAAGAAAGCCCAGGAGTATGTCGTGACAGCGATCCAGCGTTGTGCAGCAGACAACATCGCAGAGGCTGCGATTTCCGTTGTGCAGCTGCCGAGCGATGAGATGAAGGGCCGTATCATCGGCCGGGAGGGCCGCAATATCCGGGCAATCGAGACACTGACCGGTGTGGACCTGATAATTGATGATACGCCGGAAGCGGTCGTGTTGTCCAGTTTTGATCCGATCCGCCGTGAGGTGGCAAGGGTTGCGCTGGAGAAGCTGATCGTAGACGGGCGGATTCATCCGGCAAGGATCGAGGAGACGATCGAGAAGGCAAGGAAGGAAGTGGAGAACGGAATCCGGGAAGCCGGAGACGAAGCCTGCATGCAGGTGGGAGTACACGGAATCCATCCGGAACTTGTCAAGCTTCTGGGCAGGATGAAGTTCCGCACCAGTTATGGACAGAACGCCCTGAACCATTCGATCGAGGTCGCGCATCTGGCCGGGCTGCTCGCATCGGAATGCGGTGTGGATGTGCGGATCGCGAAGCGTGCGGGACTTCTGCATGATATCGGGAAGTCCATTGATCATGAGGTGGAAGGTACGCACGTGCAGATCGGTGCGCAGCTGTGCCGTAAGTATAAGGAATCCAATGTTGTGATCAACGCCGTGGAGTCTCACCATGGCGACGTAGAAGCAGAGTCTTTAATTGCGTGTCTGGTACAGGCAGCTGATACGATCTCAGCAGCCCGGCCGGGAGCGAGAAGAGAGACGCTTGAAACATACACCAACAGACTGAAACAATTAGAAGATATCGCCAATTCCTTCAAGGGGGTTGACAAGTCGTTTGCTATTCAGGCAGGCAGAGAGATTCGTGTGATGGTAGTTCCTGAGCAGATCAGTGACGCCGATATGACTTTCCTGGCAAGGGACGTTGCCAGACAGATTGAGTCAGAGCTGGATTATCCGGGCCAGGTGAAAGTGAGTCTGATCCGGGAGTCAAGAGTTGTTGACTATGCGAAGTAATTGAATACGGAAGAAGGGATGCTGCTGCGGATGCAATACCGCAGCAGCATCTTTTTGCAGTCAAACAGTACTCTGTAACCCTTTATCAGGCGGACTTTCGGATTTTTCTGTTGCATATTTTGATTTAGTCCTTTATAGTCTATTACGGAATATTTTTTGCATAAAAAGCGGAAAAGGCTTATTCAGGAGGGGAATTGTCCGGATAGGCCGAAAGCAGATGTCATAAACAAACATCTGCGCAGAGAGGAGGTAGGACTTTTTTATGGACAGGGTTGTAGCGGTAGTGACAGAAGTCAACGGGGTGTTGAACAGTTTCGCATGGGGACCGATCATGCTGTTTCTGCTGGTTGGAACCGGGATCTATCTGACGATCCGCACCAGATGTATTCAGGTTACGCGATTTGGCTTCGCCATGCGCAATACGGTTGGCTCAATGTTCCGGAACAAGAGCAAAGACCATGGTAAGAATCTGTCTCCGTTCCAGGCGATGACAACAGCTCTCGCCAGTACGGTCGGCACCGGAAATATCGCCGGCGTTACCGGCGCGATCTTCACAGGCGGCCCCGGCGCTGTATTCTGGATGTGGGTTTCGGCGTTCTTTGGGATGTGCACCAAATACGCGGAGATTCTGCTGGCGGTCAAGTACCGTCAGGTTGAACCCGACGGAACGCACCACGGAGGCCCGATGTATTCCATCGAGAAGGGCCTGGGGAAGAATTTCAAGTGGCTGGCGGTTATTTTTGCGATTCTGGGAGGAATCGCTACCTTCGGGATCGGGAATATTGCACAGAGCAGTGAAATATCCGGAGCCATGACAAGCCTGTTTGGAATCAGCCCGCTGGTGACAGGCATCATTCTTGCGGTAATTGTAGCGGTGGTGATTCTTGGGGGCGTGAAGAGAATCGGTCAGGTTACTTCTTATATGGTTCCCTTTATGTCTGTTTTCTATATCATTGCCGGAATTGCAGTCATCATTCTGAAGATCACATCTCTTCCGGCTGCATTTGGCGAGATCTTTGCGGGAGCTTTCAGTATGCGGGCTGTCGGCGGCGGTGTCTTCGGCTATGCAATGATGATAGCGATCCGGCAGGGCGTGGCCCGCGGCGTCTTCTCCAATGAAGCCGGCCTCGGATCAGCGCCGATCGCACATGCGGCGTCTTCCACGGAAGAACCGTGCGAACAGGCAATGTGGGGTATCTTTGAAGTGTTTGTGGATACGATTGTGATCTGCACCATCACCAGCCTTGCGGTTGTCATGTCTGGAATTCTTAATACAAACGCCCTCGGAGACTTTGCATCCAAGGGAGAAGCTGCCGCGGCTGCCTTTAATATGATCCTTCCCGGAACCATCGGCGGCCAGGTCATCAAGATCAGCCTCCTGTTCTTTGCCCTGAGTACGATCATCGGCTGGAGCTATTATGGGGAACGGTGCTGGGGATATCTGACGAAAGAAAACAAAGTCGTCATCTTTGTCTATAAGATCGTCTTTGTTCTGGTATGCATTGTCGGCGCTACCGGCAGCGGTGCGCTGATGTGGGACATCTCCGACACACTGAACGGACTGATGGCGATTCCGAACCTGGTTTCGCTTCTGCTTTTGTCCGGTGTTGTCATTACGCTGACAAAGCAATATTTCTCTGACAAGTAATTCCGGTGAGCGATCGTTACAGGCTATACCCCGACAGGGCTCCCGTGTCCGCCGCCAGAGTCCGGGGCGTAACCTGCAACATATCATCGGCAGCGAATACCGGTCATCTGTCATGATATTACCCATCCCGCGGGGATGTGGTATAATGGAACCAGGCGGAAAACAAGCAGTGCCGGGTCCCCGGTCTTTTTAAGGAAAGAAGGAGATAGTAATTATGAAAAAGAGTTTCAGGAACAGACTTCTGGCGGTTACGGCCGCTGCATCCATGTCATTCCTCCTTTTGTCCGGATTCGATTCGGAAATGACTGTTGAGGAAGTGAATGACAGAGTGAGTGAGTCAATGGCGTCCATGAACGGTTTGAATGCGGAAGCCTATGGAATTGCCGACTTATCCATTGATGTCACGGCAGACGGTCAGACACAGTCCATTCCCATCTCGGGATCCGTGGATTACTCTGTCGCGATGACCCTGGATCCTTTCGTTGTGGGCGTGAGCGCCAGCCTGAGCGGAGATGCTTCCGCCATGGGCATGGCAGGCAGTATCGATGTTGAGACTTACATCGTCGGTCAGGAGGATGGCAGCGGGATTGTTTATGCGCGTGTGCCGATGGACGGGGATAACGGATGGCATGCTGCCGCGATGAGCGCTGAGGATATGGAGCAGATTTTTGCTTCTGTGATGGCTGCCTTCAGCCAGGATCCTGAGGAGGCCATTTCCGAGATGGGAATAGACATTGCCTCCCTGAAGGACAGGATCATTTCGAATGCGACTCTTGCGCCGGATCCGGTGAATGTGAATAACGTGGAGTGCTATGAGATTACCCAGACGATCGATGGGAATACACTGTTTGAAATCCTGTCTGAGGTTCTGGATGCGTATCCTCTGGCGGGAATTGATTCTGATTCTCTTTCCGCTTTCCAGATGCTGTTTTCCGGGATTCAGATCGATGGGGTGACAGACTGCAGCGTGGATGACTTTACTCCGGTTTACGCGGCGATTGACCTGTCAGGCAGCGACTTTTCGACGATCGGTCAGATGATCGGCGCCATGATGTTCTCCTCGGACGATGCTTCCGCGATGCCTGAAATCAGCGTGAATGTGAATGCCCTCAATCTGACAATGAGCTATGGCGAAGTGCCGGATCAGATCGAGATCCCGGCAGATGCGCTCGCTGCGGAGGTTGAGACGACAGTAGACATGTCTGAGATTGCCAATGCGGTGCAGACAGCCGAATAATTCTGCCTGTCTGGAAACTGCTGACGTTCATCAGGATATTCAGAGAAGAAGAAAGACTGCCGAAGGCCCCTGGCCGTGGCAGTCTTTTGCGATCCCTGTAAGATGCGCGCGG
>CACXFW010000172.1 GCA_902767065.1 uncultured Lachnospiraceae bacterium
CTACGGCGGCCGCTATTCCCAGACGATCCTGAAGGACAAGGTGGACTACTGTGCCGTGGCGAAGGCGCTCGGCTGCGAGGCTGTCCGGGTGACGCAGCGCGAGGAATTCGCACCCGCCTTTGAGAAGGCAATGAAAGCGGGCGGACCGGTCCTGATCGAGTGCGTGATCAGTGAAAATGACAATGTTTTCCCGATGGTGCCCGCGGGGCATTCCATCTCGGAGGCATTTGACCAGGCGGATCTGGAGGCAAAAAAGGCACAGTAGCCGGTTTGCTCCAGGGAGAAGATTCCTTAGAGCGCTACAGCGCTTTAAGATTTTGGGAAACGCTTCGACACAGGTTTTATCAACCGCGAAACAGAAGAAACAATCGCTTCCCTGAAATACACAGACTGACACAGAACAAGGAGACAAAAAGCTATGTACAAGTATGCATGCCTGAACGCGATCAGCGAAAAGGGTCTGAGCGCGTTTGGTGCCGGTTACCGGAAGACCGATGAGATTCAGGAAGCGGACGCGATCCTGGTGCGCAGTGCGAACATGCATGAGATGACGCTCGGTGACAGTGTCCTTGCCGTCGCAAGGGCAGGGGCCGGCGTGAACAACATACCGATTGAGGAATGCGCTGAAAAGGGAATTGTCGTTTTCAATACGCCTGGCGCGAACGCGAACGGTGTCAAGGAAATGGTTTTTGCGGGCATGCTGCTTGCGGCGCGTGATATTGTCGGAGGCGTGAACTGGGTCAAGGAGAACGCGGACGATGAAAACATCCGGAAGGATGTGGAGAAGCAGAAGAAGGAATTTGCCGGAACGGAGCTTTCCGGGAAGAAGCTTGGCGTGATCGGGCTTGGCGCGATCGGGAACCTGGTTGCGAACGCGGCGGTGCACTTCGGGATGGAGGTGTATGGTTATGATCCGTATATCTCCGTCAACTGGGCGTGGAACCTGAGCCGTTCGGTCAGGCATATCTCTGACGTGGAGACGATCTACCGGGAATGCGACTATATCACGATCCATGTCCCGCTTCTTGACGCTACGAGGAAGATGATCGGAGAGGATGCGGTTTCGCTCATGAAGCCGACGGCGGTGCTGGTGAACTATGCCAGGGATCAGCTGGTGGATGAGGACGCGGTCCTGAAGGCGCTCGGGGAGGGGCGGCTTTCGTGTTATGTATGCGACTTTCCGAATCCGAAGACGACCGGGCATGAGAAGGTGATTCTGACGCCGCATCTGGGCGCTTCCACGATGGAGAGCGAGGAGAACTGCGCGGCCATGGCGGTGGAGCAGCTGAAGGACTTTCTGGAGAACGGGAACATTCGGAACAGTGTCAACTATCCGCCCTGCAGCATGGGAGAATGCCGTTCACAGCACAGAATCGCGATCTATCATAAAAACGTCAAGAACATGATCCGCCAGTTTGCGGATGTTCTGTCTTATACGAATGTCGCGAACATGTCCAACACAAGCCGCGGGGAATACGCATATACCATGGTTGACATAGATGACGCGCTCGAAGAGCAGACGGTTGCCAGGCTCAGAGAGATCGGAGAGGTTTTCCGGGTCAGGGTGGTCAGGTGATGGTTTCTTCGGGATCTGGTTCCGGCTGATCTTAAGGGACAGGTACCGCAGCAGGTTCTGAAAAGATGACATGGCCGGAAGGCAAACGATAACGGGATGATCGGTTTCAGGGGGGTGCTTCTATGAGGAAAGAACTGTATGATCTGATGGATTGGGGCCGGATCGAGGGAGTCGTCTATTCGGAAGAAAACCAGCCGCACGATTTTCTTGGAGCGACTGTGACTGAGGCCGGAGTCCTGGTCCAGACATTTCTTCCGTCCGCGGTCAGCGTAACACTGACCGGGGAAGGGATCTCCTGTCCCATGGAGAAGGTGGATGAGAACGGGTTCTTTGCGGCCCTGCTTCCCGGGAATAAGATCCCGGATTACAGGCTTGAGATCACTCAGGAGAATACAATCAGGTCCGTCATCGATCCCTACAATTATGAACCGCAGATTCCGCCAAAGGCGCTGAAGAAGTTCCGGGCAGGGAACTGCCATGACATCTACAATTACCTGGGTGCGCATCCGGCCACGGTTAGCGGATTAGAGGGAATGTCCTTTGCCGTCTGGGCGCCGAACGCGGTCCGCGTAAGCCTCGTTGGGGATTTCAACGGGTGGGACGGACGGGTTCTTCCCATGAGAAAGCTGGAGGAATACGGCGTCTTTGTCCTGTTCGTTCCCGAGATGAAGGAGGGGACTCTCTACAAGTATGAGATTAAGGCGCAGACGGGACTGACCTTCCTCAAGAGTGATCCGTACGGTTTCCAGTGTGAGCTTCGCCCCGGTACCGCGTCCGTCACAACAGATCTGTCTTCCTACAGCTGGGGCGACCAGGCCTGGATGGAGGAACGCTCAGGACTGGATACGAAATCCCTTCCGGTTTCCATCTACCAGATTCATGCCGGAACCTGGAGAAAGCCCACAGAAGAGGGGAAGGAGTTTTTCAGCTACAAAGAACTGGCGAAGGCACTTGCGTCATATGTGAAGGAAATGGGCTATACTCATGTAGAGCTTCTTCCGGTGATGGAGTATACCGATGACAAGAGCATGGGCTATGCGACGTCAGGCTTTTATGCGCCGACGAGCCGTTACGGCAGCGCGAAGGAGTTCATGTACTTTGTGGACTATCTGCATCAGCACCAGATCGGTGTGATTCTGGACTGGGCACCGGGTCATTTTTCAAGGGAGCTGAGCTCTCTGATCGGATTTGACGGGACGAATCTGTATGAGCACAAGGATCCCCGCCAGTCTCTGTACGCGTATGACGGCAGCCTGACCTACAATTACGCAAGGTCTGAGGTGAAGAATTTCCTGATCGCCAACGCGCTGTTCTGGGCGAAGGTTTACCACGCGGACGCCCTCAGGCTGGAGGACATTTCCCGCATGCTCTATCTGGATTACGGGAAGACGCCGGGCCAGTGGGTCGCCAATCTTTACGGGGGAAATGAAAACCTTGATGCGGTGGAGTTCTTCAGGGATCTGAGTACTGTTTTCCACCAGGAGTCATGCGGCGCGTTTCTGATTGCGCAGGATTCTTCCCAGTGGCCGATGGTGACGGGGCCATCCGGGGAGGAAGGGCTTGGCTTCGATTACAAGTGGAACAAAGGATTCCAGGATTCCCTGATTGATTATATGCAGCTGGATCCGATCTTCCGCGGGGCGCATCATTCCGAGCTGATCTTCAGCATGGTATACAATTACTCTGAGAATTTTCTGCTGGCGCTGGATCTGGAAGTGGTGTCCGGAAAGGAAGGCTCCATGTACAGCCAGGTTCCGGGCAGAAAGAAGACCAAGCTGGCAAATCTCAGGGCGATGTATGGTTACATGATGGTCCATCCGGGAAAGAAGCTGTTTGCGATGGGCTGTGAGCTTGCGCAGAAGGCAGCGTTGAAGACGGATGCGGGGGTTGACTGGAATGTGCTTGAGGAGGAGGAGAATCTTCAGTTTCGGTCCTGGTGCGTAGCGCTTTTGAAGTTCTATCGCGAGAATCCCGCTCTGTACGCGCTGGATTATGATCCGGACGGATTCGAGTGGATCAACAATATCTCCGCAAACGAGAATATGCTGGTCTTCGTCCGCCGCTCCTCGATCGAGGAGGAGACGCTTTTGGTCGTTGTGAATTTCTCCAATCTGACCTATGAGAATCATAAGATCGGCGTTCCGTTCAGCGGAAAGTATAAGGAGATCCTGAATTCGGACGCCATCGTATTCGGCGGGGACGGGCATGTGAATCCGCGAGTCAGGAATTCCCGCGAGGATGAATGCGATGAGCTGCCCGACTCGATCCGCATCACCGTACCGGCGCTTGGGATCTGCATCTTCCGCTGCACGCGCCTGGAACTGGCAAAAGAGGAAGAGGAGGCAAAGAGCCTCAGCAAAGGGAAGAATGCGGCGGCTTTCGTGAAGAAGGCCGGCACAGCAAAGACTTCTTCCGGGAAGAAGTTGGGCGCGGCAAAGAATGCTTCCGGGAAGAAAACCGCTGAAGCAAAGAGCAAGGCTGACGCATCCGGGCAGGGCGGAAGAAAGAAGACCCTGAAGGAAACGCTGGAAGAGAAGGTGCAGGAGGAAGATTACCGCTGACTGGATCATCCGGCGGGTTCGGGCATCCTTCCCGGACTGTTTTCCGGAGGGATCAGAAAGAGGCAGGCAGATACTCAGGCGGACAGCCAGATTTTTCGTCAAATTCAACAAAACCAGAGTCTGTTTTATAAAAAAGTCAGGGAAATTGGCTTCCGAAGATTGCCTATTTCCCTGACTTGTTTTATCATGTAGCCAGATACCGTTCGAAAGTATGAGTCTTGAGGACGAAGCCGTTTCGATTACGGAACCTGAATCCGAACGGATATTGTTGTTTATAAAGGAGGAAACAGAGTCTGAGCGGATGGATCATTGGCGCCGGCTATTGATCTGAAGCAGCATCGTCCGGATCTTCCGGGCCGGAAGAGGCGGCAGACTGCTTTGCTTCATCCAGATAGCTGTAAAGAGTGTACTTGGAGATCCCGAATACCTGGCAGACCTTCGGGCCGGACTTCGTGATCAGGAATGCGCCGGCATCGTTCAGGAAACGGATGGCACGGATCTTCTCTCCTTTGTCCATGAGCGAGGCAGGCTTTCCAACCATGCGGATTGACTGGTCGATCAGCGAATCCAGGAGATCGGCGACATTCGTGGAGATCGGTTCCGGTTCCTTCGTATTCTGCAGGGAGGTATTATAGGAATGAAGCGCCTGCTCTGCGGCTACGGTAAAAGTGATGTCATTATTGATCGCCAGGATTCCGACCGCCTTTCCCTTCGGATCACGCAGGAAGATGGTACTGGATTTCAGGATCTTGCCATCTCTGGTTTTCGTGAGATAGGCAAGCTTGTCCTCGTGCGTTTCCTTTGCGTCCCGGATGGCTTCGAGGGCGATTTTCGACGGACCGTCCCCGGGCGATCTGCCGGAGATGTATCCGTTCTCTATGGCGATGATGGTGTGATTAAGATCTCCTCCGGTCAGGTCATGAAGAACCACCTCGCAGGTGGAACCGAACTGGACGGCAAGGGCTTTCACCATTCGTTTTGCAAAATCAAAAAGATCGTTGTTTTTCATAGATAAGACTCCGTTTGGCAGCTTGAATCACTACAGCGACTGGGTGGTGGCAACCGTACAGACAAAAAACATTGTAAGGCAGGAAAAAAGTTTTTACAAGGAGGTAGGATTATGCTTTTGGTGGGAAATGGACGCGTTTTTACCCAGGACAGTACCAATCCTTATCTGAAGGACGGTGCTGTCGTGATCGACGGTGAAGTGATCCGCAAGATCGGCCCGTTTGAAAAGATGAAGGAGAAGTATCCCGGTGCGGAACTGATTGATGCACACGGTCAGCTGATTATGCCCGGCTTCATCAATGCGCATACCCATATTTACTCCGGACTGGCGAGAGGACTTGCCATCGACGGCAACAATCCGACGAATTTCTATGAGGTGCTCGACGGGACCTGGTGGAAGATCGACCGTCATCTGACGATCGACGGGACCAAAGCGTGCGCCTATGCCACGATTCTGGACTGCATCCGTGACGGCGTGACGACGATCTTCGACCACCATGCCTCCTTCTGTGAGATTCCAGGAAGCCTCTTTGCCATCAAGGATGTGGCGAAGGAGCTGGGGATGCGCGCCTGCCTGTGCTACGAGGTCTCAGAGCGGGACGGGGAGGAAAAGTGCGATCAGGCCATCCGTGAGAACGCGGATTTTATTGCCTGGGCACAGAAAGAAAACAGCGACATGATCAAGGCAATGTTCGGAGGCCATGCGCTGTTTACCATCTCTGACAGGACATTCCAGAAGATGGTTAAGGCAAATGACGGCCGTACCGGTTTTCACATCCATGTCGCGGAGGGAATGAACGATGTCTGGGACAGTCTTCAGAATTACGGGTGCCGTCCGGTCGAGAGACTGTTAAACAACCAGATTCTCGGCCCGAAGACGCTCCTGGGACACTGCATCCACCTGAGCGGTTCAGAGATGGACATGATCAGGGAAACCGGGACGATGGCGGTGAACAATCCTGAGTCAAACATGGGAAATGCGGTCGGATGCGCCCCCGTCCTTCAGATGTTGAAGAAGGGGATCCTGGTTGGAATGGGAACCGACGCCTATACGCACGACATGCTGGAATCCCTGAAAGTCTTCCTGATTATCCAGAGGCACAACGCCGAGATGCCCAACGTCGCGTTTGGAGAAGCCCTCCAGCTGCTTCTGGAGAACAATCCGAAGATCTGCGCGAAGTACTTCAGCAAGAGTGTGGGCGTTCTGAAGGAAGGCGCTGCCGCAGACGTGATCGTCATGGATTATAAGCCTTTCACCCCGATCGATGAAAAGAACCTTGGAGGACATATGATCTTCGGACTGATGGGCAAGAACTGCCGGACGACGATCATCAACGGGAAGGTTCTCTATAAGGATCGTGAGTTTGTCGGGATTGATGAAGAGAGGATCAACGCGTGGACCATGGAACAGGCGTGCAGGCTCTGGGGAGAGCTGAATCACACAGAGTACAGAAAGGAGAGTTATTCATGAGCGATCTGATGAGACTGATCCCCTTCAGGAAGCTTCTGAACTGGTGTGTCGGGGAATATGAAAAAAGCGGAAGTATCTTTGGCATCTCCAAGATGCTGACAAGAAACGGAAAGCGTTATCCGATCTTTGACGGGGCAATCGAAACGGTATTCGGACCCGCGGCGGGACCGAACACGCAGCTGGCGCAGAATCTGGTGGCCGCTTATCTGGCAGGTTCTTCCTGGTTCGAACTCAAGACGGTTCAGAAGATGGATGGACGGGAGCTGGCAGCGTGTGTGCCGAAGCCCTGCATCACGGCGCATGATGAATGCTATAACTGTGAATGGTCAACGGAGCTGGAGGTCGGACAGGCTTATGAGGAATATGTCAAGGCGTGGGTCCTGATCCATATTCTGGCCAGGGAGCTGGAGCTTGGCTGCCCGGACGATGTGGTGTTCAACATGTCAGTCGGATATGATCTGGACGGGATTAAGACGCCCAAGATCCAGAAGTTTTTGGATGACATGATCGAGGCAAAGGACAATCCCGTTTTCCAGGATTGCATAAAGGCAGCCACAGAAGCGGTCAGGTCCGGCCTTCTGAAGAAGGTGACGAAGGAGGATCTTTCGAAGATTCCATCCCGGATCTCGAACTCCGTGACGGAATCCACGCTTCACGGATGTCCTCCGAAGGAGATCGAGGCCATTGCCTCCTACCTTCTGAAGGAGAAGCATCTGAACACTTACGTGAAGTGCAATCCGACCCTGCTCGGATACGAATTTGCCAGGAAGACGCTGGACGATCTGGGATATGACTACATCGCGTTTGATGACCATCATTTCACGACAGATCTTCAGTGGGAGGATGCGGTTCCCATGTTTGAGCGTCTGATCGCGCTTTCGAAAGAGCTGAATCTTTCCATCGGCATCAAGCTGACGAATACGTTTCCGGTCGACGTAAAGGCGGGAGAGCTTCCGAGTGAGGAGATGTACATGTCCGGCCGCAGCCTGTACCCGCTGACGATTCAGCTGGTATCCAGGATCGCAAAACAGTTCGACGGGAAACTTAGAATCTCCTACTCCGGCGGGGCGGACTATTTCAATATCCGCGACCTGGTTACTGCCGGCGTGTGGCCGGTCACCATGGCGACAACCCTACTCAAGCCAGGCGGTTACCAGAGGCTCAGGCAGATCGGAGAGCTTCTTGCGGACCTTCCGGATGGAGAATGGCAGGGAGTGGATGTCGGGAAAGCAGGATCCTTGGCTGAGGCGGCTCTTGTCAGCGAGAGAAACCGCAAGAGTGTGAAGCCGCTCCCGTCCAGGAAGAAGGAGGATCCGCTTCCGCTGATGGACTGCTTCGACGCGCCATGCCGCTCAAGCTGCCCGATCCACCAGGATATCCCGGCTTACCTGAGAGCGATGGAGGAGGGAAGATGCGAAGATGCGCTCCGGATTATTCTGGAGAAAAATGCGCTTCCGTTTATCACCGGAACGATTTGTCCCCACACCTGCGCGGACCGCTGCATGCGCAATCATTATGAGGAAAGCGTTAAGATCCGGAAGGTAAAGCTTCAGGCAGCAGAAGAAGCGGCAGATGCGATCCTGAAGGAAAAGGCTGCGCCGAAGGCTGTCACAGGGAAGAAGGCGGCTGTTGTGGGCGGCGGTCCGGCGGGACTTGCGGCGGCATCGTTCCTTTCCAGGGCTGGCGTGCCGGTTACGGTATTCGAGAAGACGCAGCGCCTGGGCGGTGTTGTACGTATGGCGATTCCTCAGTTCAGAATCCCGGACAGCGCGATTGACAGGGATGTGGAACTGTGCGCAAGATATGGCGCTGAGTTTAAGACCGGATGTGAGATCACGGATCTTGAAGCGCTCAGAAGGGAGGGATACACCGACATCCTGCTTGCGGTCGGTGCCTGGAAGAGCGGAAGACCTGCCCTTGCCTATGGAGAGGCGATGGACGCGCTGGAATTTCTGACAAAGGTGAAGTATGACAATGGCGCGGTGGACCTCGGGGAGAAGGTCGTCGTGATCGGCGGCGGCAATACCGCGATGGATGTCTCCCGGGCGGCGCTGCGTGTGAAAGGAGTGAAGCAGGTCAGCCTGGTATACCGCAGGACAAAACGCTACATGCCCGCGGAGGAAGAAGAGCTTCGGGAAGCGGTCGAGGACGGCGTTCTCTTCCGGGAACTGCTCTCACCGGTCGGCTGGAAGGACGGAAAGCTTGAGTGCAGCGTCATGAAGCTCGGAGAGCCGGATGAAGGCGGAAGGAGGAGCCCGGTCGATACCGGAAGGAAGGAGCTTATCGAGTGTGACAGCGTCATCACGGCTGTCGGAGAGAGGGTGGATTACAGCCTGCTCGAAGGCGCAGGCGCCGCGTTTGATGAAAAAGGACGTCCGGTGACGGATGAGAATTGCATGTCAAGCGTTAAGGGCCTGTATATCATCGGTGACTGCAGGAGAGGTCCCGCTACGGTTGTGAAGGGAATCGCCGACGCGATGGCAGCAGCGTCCCTGATCGCGGGGATTGACTTTGGAATCTTCGAAAAAGAGAACGGGGCGGACGATGTCTCCAGATGCCTGGAGAAGAAGGGCGTTTTGAGCGATGCGTGCGGCAGTCTGCCCGAGAAGCGCTGCCTTGGCTGCGCGACGGTCTGCGAAGTATGCACTGATGTCTGTCCGAACCGTGCCAACCTTGCGATAACGGTGCCGGGGCTTGAAAAGCCCCAGATCCTTCATGTGGACGGAATGTGCAATGAGTGCGGAAACTGCGCCGTATTCTGCCCGTACTCCGGCAGGCCCTACCGCGATAAGCTGACACTGTTTGAGAGCGCGGAGGATATGGATAACTCAGAGAATACAGGGTTTATGGTCCTTGAGGGGACAAAGGTCCGTCTGCGCTTTGCGTCCCGGATTCAGACGGCAGACGTTGCGGATGCGGGATGCGGGCTGTATGAACCGCTCCGCCTGCTGATTCTGACGGTGATCCGGGAATACCCGTGGCTGATCTGAAGAAGGCCTTCAGCCGCCTTAGGCGATGACAGGATGCGGCTTTTGCCTGTATCTTCTGAACGCGGTTTTGAATTGCGTTCAGAAGATGCCTGCGGCCAGATGATGCAGGGGCCGTGAATAGTAACTCGCCGGAGGGTCTCATGGGATTGGGTGCTTGACAAGTCTGAACAAACTGTTATATTGGTTTCAGAAAAAAAGTTTGGCTGGAAAAATTTCTGTTATTCATCAGACGGACCGATCAGGGAGGAACGGAGCATGGAGCTTGATTACGGTAAGATCAAAGAAGCTGCACAGGGGTATCAGAAGGAGATGACCGCGTTTCTTCGCGCGATGATCTCTCATCCGAGTGAGAGCTGCGAAGAGAAAGACGTTGTCATGTGCATTAAGGCAGAGATGGAGAAGGTCGGTTTTGACAAGGTTGAAATCGATGGTCTTGGCAATGTGATCGGATGGGCCGGCAGGAATGGCGACATCGGAGAGGACAAGAAGATCATAGCCATTGACGGGCATATTGATACCGTCGGAATCGGAAACAGGGAGAACTGGACCGCGGATCCTTATGAAGGCTGGGAGGATGACGATGTCATCTATGGCCGCGGAGGCTCCGATCAGGAGGGAGGAACGGCCAGTGCCGTCTATGCGGTAAAGATCATGAAGGAGATGGATCTGATCCCGGAGGGCTACAAGGTCATGGTGGTCGGCTCTGTCATGGAAGAGGACTGCGACGGTCTTTGCTGGCAGTATATCGTCAACAAGGACAAGATCCGTCCGGAGTTTGTCATTTCCACCGAGCCGACCGACGGAGGAATCTACAGAGGTCACAGAGGCCGCATGGAGATCCGCGTGGATGTTCATGGTGTCTCCTGCCATGGGAGCGCGCCGGAGCGTGGAGACAACGCAATCTACAAGATGGCGGATATCATCCGCGATGTGCGCGCCCTGAACAACAATGGCTGCAGCGACAGCACCCAGATCCGGGGACTCGTGAAGATGCTTGATCCCAGATATAATCCGGAGCATTATGAAGACGCGCGCTTCCTCGGACGCGGTACCTGCACGGTTTCCCAGATCTTCTATACCTCGCCGAGCCGCTGCGCGGTTGCCGATTCGTGCGCAATCTCGATCGACCGCCGCATGACCGCGGGAGAAACCTGGGACAGCTGCCTGAAGGAGATTGAGGAGCTTCCGTCTGTAAAGAAGTACGGGGATGACGTGAAAGTCTCCATGTACATGTACTCCCGTCCGGCATGGACCGGTGAGGTCTACGAGACGGAAGCCTATTTCCCGACCTGGATCAATAAAGAGAACGCGGCGCATGTGAAGTGCCTGACGGACGCGCACAAGGCGCTGTACGGTGACAGGAGAATGGGGCCGGAGAGCCAGAAGGCGCTCAGAGACAGGCCCCTGATTGATAAATGGACCTTCTCCACCAATGGTGTCGCGATCCAGGGACGCTATGGGATTCCCTGCGTCGGATTCGGCCCGGGCGCGGAGAGTCAGGCGCATGCGCCGAATGAGATTACCTGGAAGCAGGACCTGGTGCGTGTGTGCGCGGTTCTGACAGCGGCGATCCCGCTATATACGACAGAGGAGAAAACGGATGATGTGACGGTCTTTTGTGCCGGGAAGACAGACAACGATATCCTCTGACGCCGTGCGCCGGTTTGGCGCGCGGCGGGGTTTTGAACCCCTCCGGGGCGGAAAACCATCTGCCCCGGCATCACAGGCATAACAGATGAAAAAGACCGTTCAGGAAAGGAAGGCAGGATGGATAAAGGATTACAGGCATTGATAGACAGGCTGGATTCCCTGAAATTCAGCGATATGTATGAAAATGATTTCTTCTTTACCTGGGACAAGACAGACGATGAGATCATGGCTGTCTTTACCGTGGCGGACGCGCTCAGGAATCTGAGGGAGCACAATCTCTCCACGAGGATCTTTGATTCGGGACTTGGAATCTCCATTTTCCGTGACAATTCCACAAGGACAAGGTTCTCCTTCGCGTCCGCCTGCAACCTGCTTGGGCTTGCAGTCCAGGACCTGGATGAGAAGAAGAGTCAGATTGCTCACGGAGAGACTGTGCGGGAGACCGCGAACATGGTTTCCTTCATGGCGGATGTAATCGGAATCCGTGATGACATGTACATCGGCAAGGGCCATACCTATCAGAAGACCGTTGTGGATGCCGTTACCCAGGGGTACAAGGACGGAATTCTGGAGCAGAAGCCGACGCTTGTCAACCTTCAGTGCGATGTGGATCATCCGACGCAGTGCATGGCGGACATGGAGGAGATCATCCATTATTTCGGCGGCGTTGAGAATCTGAAGGGCAAGAAGCTTGCCATGACCTGGGCCTATTCTCCCAGCTACGGAAAGCCGCTGTCCGTCCCGCAGGGTGTGATCGGTCTGATGACCCGCTTCGGCATGGATGTCGTCCTCGCGCATCCGGAAGGCTATGATGTATTTCCGGAATGTGAAGAGATTGCACGCAAAAATGCCGAAAAGAGCGGCGGAAGCTTCACGAAGGTCTCCAGCATGCAGGAAGCCTTCCAGGATGCGGACATCGTCTATCCCAAGAGCTGGGCTCCGTTTGCGGCGATGGAAAAGAGAACGGACCTGTACGGCAAGGGCGACTTTGACGGAATTGACGCCCTGGAGAAGGAACTTCTGAAGCAGAATGCCCGGTATAAGGACTGGACCTGCAGTGAAGAGCTTATGAAGACGACGAAGGACGGAAAGGCACTCTACCTGCACTGCCTGCCGGCCGACATCACCGGTGTTTCCTGTGAGGCCGGGGAGGTCGATGCCTCCGTATTCAACCGGTATCTGGATCCTCTGTACAAGGAAGCATCCTACAAGCCCTATGTGATCGCGGCGATGATCTTCCTTGCAAAGTGCAGGAATCCTCAGGAAACCCTGAAAAAACTGGCAGACCGTAATCAGCCGAGGCTCTTTTGCTGATTTCAAAGAGAGGTGACAGGCTATGGCACACAGAGTGGTAATCGCGCTGGGCGGAAATGCTCTCGGAAAGAACCTTCCCGAGCAGATGAAGGCGACGAGGGAGACCGCAAAAGCGATCACGGATCTGATCGAAGAGGGTTACGAGGTCGTCATCGCGCATGGAAACGGCCCCCAGGTCGGGATGATCCAGAATGCCATGAGCGAGCTGGTCAGGTCCGACCCGGAGAATTATGTGACTGTCCCGCTGTCTGTCTGCGTTGCGATGAGCCAGGGGTATATCGGGTATGACCTGCAGAACGCGATGAGAGAAGAGATGCTCGACCGCGGGATCGATGTCGGTGTCGCGACGGTTCTGACACAGGTCGAGGTGGATCCGGAGGATCCGGCCTTCCTGCATCCGACCAAGCCGATCGGTGCATTCATGACAAAAGAAGAGGCGGAGAAGCTTGTCCGTGAACGGGATTATGATGTGATCGAGGATTCCGGAAGAGGGTACCGGCGCGTAGTCGCCTCTCCGCAGCCGGTCGCCATTGTGGAGATCGGAACCATCAAGTCCCTGGTCGATACGAACCATGTGGTGATTGCCTGCGGCGGAGGAGGGATTCCTGTATTCCGTACGAACGGCCATCATCTCAAGGGCGCCGCGGCAGTGATCGACAAGGACTTCGCCGCAGAACGGCTGGCGGAGGAGGTGGAGGCGGATACGCTGATTATCCTCACGGCGGTAGAAAAGGTCTCGGTGCACTTCGGAAAACCGGACCAGAGAGACCTGGACGACCTGAGTGCCGCAGAAGTTAAGAGGCTGATCGAGGAAGGGGAATTTGCGCCCGGATCCATGCTTCCGAAGATGGAGGCCGCGGTCCGTTTCGTGAAATCAAAACCGGGAAGAAGGGCGCTGATCACCCTCCTTGAAAAGGCCAGGGACGGGATCAGCGGACATACAGGAACCATGATTCACAGTTGAACGATAGGATAGGAAAGGGGTAACTGTTGTGGTAAAGATTGATCTGAGTGTTAAGAAGGAAGCGCTTTCACATAATATCAAAAAGGCGAAGGAAAACAAGATCCTGATCCCGACCATAGACCAGATGATGCATCCGGAGCATACGCCTGAAAAGGTTGTGGAAGGGCTGAAGAAGACAGGACTGTGGGATGTAAACCCGCTCAATCTGTTCCGTATTACCTGGAAAAATGAAGCGAAGGAGAGCGGAGGACTGTACAGCAAGGTTCCGAACTATATTGAGCTTCCGTCTGTGCTCACGGGCGTGCCGTGCCGCATCGTCGCGATGGTTGGGAAATGGTTCCCGACCGGCTGCCATAAGGTGGGTGCTTCTTTCGGGTGCCTGGCTCCGCGTCTCGTGACCGGCCAGTTTGATGTGGATACACAGAAGGCTGTCTGGCCATCCACCGGAAACTATTGCAGGGGCGGTGCGTTTAATTCGGCCCTGCTCGGAGCAAAGGGTGTGGCGATCCTGCCTGCCGAGATGAGCCAGGAGCGCTTTGACTGGCTACATGAGATCGGCGCGGAGGTGATCGCGACTCCGGGATGCGAAAGCAACGTCAAGGAGATCTTTGACAAGACCAATGAATTAAAGCAGGATCCCCAGTACATGATCTTCAACCAGTTTGCCGAGATGGGAAATCCGCTGTGGCATTATAACGTTACGGGAAATGCGCTGGCGGAGGTCTTTGAGGCGGTCAAAAGAGACGGGGACCGTTTCGCAGGTGCCTGCTTCACCTCGGGATCCGCGGGAACCATGTCCACGGGCGACCGCCTGAAGGAACTGTATCCGAAGCTGAAGCTGGCGGTCGGTGAAGCGCTTCAGTGCCCGACGCTTCTTGAGAACGGATTCGGAGGACACCGGATCGAGGGAATCGGCGACAAGCATGTTCCGTGGATCCATAATGTGAAGAATACCGACATGGTGATCGACATTGATGATGAAGATTCCCAGAGGCTGCTGCGTCTGTTCAATACGCCGGAAGGAAAGGCGTATCTGAAGGAAGAGCTGAAGCTTGATGATGAGATGATCGGGAAGCTGACATGGCTTGGCATCAGCGGCATCGCAAACGTTCTGTGCTGCATCAAGATGGCGAAGTACTATGAGCTTACTGAGCATGATGTGGTCGGGACCGTTCTCACAGACTCCGCAGTCATGTACGGAAGCAGGATCGAAGAGCTGAATCAGATGTACGGCGCTTACAGCGTCAACGACGCACAGCTTGACCACCACCTTCATATGCTGAATCTGAAGACAGACAATCTTGAGGAACTTACCTACGCCTCGCGCAGGAGAATCCACAATCTGAAGTATTATACCTGGGTGGAGCAGCAGGGAATGACCATCGAGGATCTGAACGCTCTGTGGTACGACACGGAAGGAACCTGGGATACGGTGCATCATCAGGCGAAGGAGCTGGATGAACTGATTAACGCGTTCAATGAGGAGAGCGGAGTGCTCGCCATGCTGTAAGGAACATGACAATCAATCTACGAACAGGAATGTGAAGGAGGTATTTCACTATGCTTGAAAACAGGATTTACAATTTCTCGGCGGGTCCGTCCATGCTTCCGGAACCGGTTCTTTTAAGGGCGCAGAAGGAGTTGCTCAATTATGAAGGATCCGGAATGAGCGTCATGGAGATGAGTCACCGGTCCAAGGTCTATGACAAGATCATCTGTGACTGCCAGGAGAACCTGCGCAAGGTCATGAGCATTCCGGACAACTACAAGGTTCTGTTCCTGCAGGGCGGCGCGTCAGGCATGTTCGCGGCGATCCCACTCAATCTGGCTAAGACCGGAACCGCGGATTACATCGTGACCGGCAACTTCTCCGGCGGCTCGTTCAAGGAAGGAAAGAAATACCTGAAGGATGCCCGGCTGGCCGGAACAACCGAATCCGAGAATTTCACCAGGATTCCGAAGCAGGAAGAACTGACGCTCAATCCGGACGCGGACTATGTCCATATCTGTGAGAATAACACGATCTTCGGGACAAAGTGGCATTATCTTCCGGAAACCGGCAATGTACCGCTTGTCGCGGATCTTTCCTCGTGTATTCTGTCTGAGCCGGTGGATGTGACAAAGTACGGTATGATTTACGGCGGCGCGCAGAAGAACATGGCGCCCGCAGGCTTTGCGGTGGTGATCGTCAGGGAGGATCTTCTTGGGAACAAGAGCCCTCTGTGCCCGAAGATCTGGGATTTCGAGACGCAGGCGGATAAGAATTCCATGATCAATACGCCTCCGACCTATTCAATCTATATCTGCAAGCTGGTTCTTGACTGGATCCTGAACGAGGTCGGCGGACTGGAGAACATGAAGAAGAGAAATGAAGAGAAGGCGGCAATCCTGTACGATTATCTGGAGACCACCGATTTCTATCAGTCCGGCGTTCAGAAAGACAGCCGTTCGATGATGAACGTCACCTTCCGTACGGGCGATGAGGAACTGGACAAAAAGTTTGTCGCTGCTTCCGTGGAGCATGGCTTCACGAACCTGAAGGGCCACCGTCTGGTCGGCGGCATGAGAGCTTCGATCTATAACGCGATGCCGAAGGAAGGCGTTGAGGCGCTTGTCGGCTTCATGAAGGAATTTGAAAAGGCAAACCGCTGACAGAGGCGGCAGCCGCTCATTCAGGCGGCAGAATGGATGCGTTTGGCAGACACGATGAGATGCCCTGCTCAGGGCCGCGGTTCCGGTGCAGGGCATTTCTTTCCCGCGGAAAAATCTGAAAAAAGAACCGATCCGTCTTTTCTAACGGATAAAAAGCAATTCTGATCAGGATTTACCTGAAGAATAAGAGAAGGATCCTTCGGATCCAGGGATGAAAAGGGAGGAAAGGAGAATAAGGATATGGTACGTGTACTGGCATCTGACGGAATGGATAAAGCTGCCGCGGCGGCGCTGGAAAAAGCCGGCTATGAGGTGGTGCAGCAGTTCTATGAGGTTGAGGAACTGAAGGAAAAGGTGAAGGAATTCGATGTTCTGGTCGTCCGGTCTGCCACGAAGGTGCGCGAGCCTGTGATTGATTCTGCGCTTCAGGCCGGAAAACTGAAGCTGATCATCCGGGGCGGCGTCGGGATGGATAACATTGATGTCGCCTATGCGAGGGAACACGGAATCACGGTCAGCAACACGCCGACGGCATCGAGCGCTTCGGTAGCGGAGCTTGCGATCGCCCATATGTTCTCCCTTGCAAGATTCCTGTATGCTTCGAATGTGACCATGCGCGACGGAAAATGGGAGAAGAAGGCGTACAAGGGAACAGAGCTTTGCGGCAAGACCCTTGGCCTGATCGGAATGGGCAGGATCGCGCGGGAGACTGCAGTCAGGGCGAAGGCGCTCGGAATGAATGTCATTTACACGAACCAAAGCGGCCCGAAGGCGGATCTTCCCTACGAATGGAAGAGCCTTGACGACGTTTTGAAGGAGTCGGATTATGTATCGCTCCACATGCCGGCAGGCAAGGATTCTCCGGCGCTTCTGACCGCGGAGAAGCTTGGGATGATGAAGGAGGGCGCATTCCTGATCAACACCGCGCGCGGTGTGCTGGTGGATCCGGGGGCTTTGTGTGACGCCCTTGACAGCGGACATCTGGCCGGCGCCGCGCTGGATGTGTATATGGAAGAGCCCTGCAGGGACGAGAGGCTCCTTCATCATCCGAAGATCTCGATGACACCGCATATCGGTGCTTCCACCAGGGAGGCCCAGAAGCGGATCGGCGAGGAGACAGTGAAGATCATCCGGGAAATGTTCGGATAACCAGTACACCGAATAATAAATTTCTGGTAACTATTCAGCACCCCCATTGCTCAGAACACTTCGTGTTCTTCGCTGTGGGCGGACAGAGCGGTTTCACCGCTTGTCCGC
>CACXFW010000173.1 GCA_902767065.1 uncultured Lachnospiraceae bacterium
CTGGAGCTGAGCAGGGAGGAATGCGTTTCCCAGACCAGGACCCGCCATGCGTGCAAGGGGGTTCTGAGAGCTCTTGCGACGAAGGATGGCAAGCTTCTGGCAAGAGAAGGCGATATTTATACCAACAAGGGTGCCTACGCGTCCCACG
Organism: uncultured Lachnospiraceae bacterium; assembly: GCA_902767065.1. Taxonomy (GTDB): domain Bacteria; phylum Bacillota; class Clostridia; order Lachnospirales; family Lachnospiraceae; genus Porcincola. Next base: position 149 of record CACXFW010000173.1, read on the forward strand.
GACATGCGATCACGGCCGGAACCGCGACTATTTTCAAGGACATTATGCATGAAGAGTACGGCTGCCGTTCGGACGGATACTCGGTATATACTTCTTCGGCGGTGTCCGGAGCGATGCGTGCCTACGGAGTTCCCCAGGCGATCTTTCTTGCGGACTGCCTGACAGATGACATCTGCTTCAAGGGCGGCTTCGATCCTCTGAAGTTCCGCATGGACAACTGTGTCCGGCCGGGATTCGTCGCGGCCAACGGGATTACCTATTATTCCTACAGCCTGAAAGAATGTATGAAGCGCGGCGCCGAGTATATTCACTGGGATGAAAAACGGCGGGAATACGCGAACCAGTCCGGCCCCATCCGCCATGGCGTCGGCATGTCGATCTTTATGTATAAGGCGGGCGTCCATCCGATCTCTCTGGAGACATCCAGCGCACGCATGATCCTGAACCAGGACGGATCGATTCAGGTCGAACTGAGCGCCACCGAGATCGGACAGGGCGCGGATACGGTTTTCTCCCAGATGGCTTCCGAAACCACAGGCATCACGATCGACAAGGTGTACATCATCTCTACGCAGGATACGGACGTCGCGCCCTTTGATACCGGCGCATATGCCTCCCGGCAGAGCTTCGTGACGGGCAAGGCTGTCAAGAAATGCGCCCTGGAGCTTCGTGCGCGGATCCTGGACTATGCAGCCTACATGCTGGACCGACCGGCCGGGGAGCTGATGATCTGGCAGAACAATATCTGTGAGAAGATCCACACCGGCGATGGGGCTCCCAGTCTTTCTCCGGAAGGAAGGCAGACAGACAACCCGGCCGTCCTTAATGCGCGGAAGCTGGCGCTTGGCGGAGCTTATATCGATAATACACGAAATGACGGCTCAAAGGGAGAATCCTCGAAGTACACTGCCTGGCTGGACGGGGATATCAAAGAATATGATATCCATGACCTCCCGAACGGGGAGGCGGCGATTCTGAGAGATACCGGGGTCGAGAAGGATGTGAAGCCGGGGAAGGTGCTTCTGAGCATGCAGGATCTGGCGATGAACGCATTTTATTCGCTGGACCGCTCGGAGCATATCACGGCGGAGGTCACGAACCAGTGTAAGGAGAATACCTTTGCTTCCGGGTGCTGCTTCGTGGATCTGGAGGTTGACATGCCGCTGGGCAGGGTTAAGGTCAACAATATCATCAACGTCCACGATTCCGGAACCCTCCTGAATCCGAAGCTTGCCGAGGCGCAGGTGCACGGCGGAATGGCGATGGGACTGGGCTACGCCCTGACGGAAGAGCTCCTGTACAACGAGAAGGGGCGTCCTCTGAACGCGAATCTGCTTGATTTCAAGATTCCGACCGCGATGGATGTGCCGGACCTGCATGTGGAGTTTCTGGAGATGGAGGACCCGATGGGACCATATGGAAACAAGGCGCTGGGCGAGCCTCCCGTGATCCCGGTCGCGCCGGCGATCCGGAATGCCATCCTGAACGCGACAGGCGTTTCGATGAAGGAGATTCCGATGACACAGCAGAAACTGGTGGCGGCATTTCAGGAGGCCGGACTCATCTGAGGAGCCGGATCCCGTTCGAAAGTACGAGCCTTGAGGGGCGGAGCAGTTTCGATTACGGGACCTTTATCCGAACGGATATTGCCAGGAATAAACGGCTGTTATAGAGGAGAAAGAGCATGTTTGATATAGAACACTATTATGAGGCAAAGTCTGTGGAGGATGCTGTCCGCCTGCTCAGTGCGCATGAGGATGCTGAGATCATCAGCGGAGGGACGGATGTGCTGGTCAAGCTCAGAGACGGAAAGGGCGCAGGACAGAGTCTGGTGAGTATTCATGAGATCAGGAGCCTTCACGGGGTCAGGGTCCTGGAGGACGGGACACTGGAGATCGGTCCCGCGACCTGCTTTACGGATCTTACGAATCATCCGCTGATCCAGCGCTATGTCCCCTATCTGGGGGAGGCGGTCGATACGGTCGGCGGCCCGCAGATCCGCAACCAGGGAACCATCGGGGGAAATGTCTGCAACGGAGCGACTTCCGCGGATTCGGCCGCTTCCCTCCAGACATTGAATGCTGTCCTTCTGCTGCAGGGCGCGGATGGAGTCAGGAGAGTTCCGGTCACGCAGTTTTATACCGGTCCGGGAAAGACCGTCCGCCGCCATGATGAGGTCTTAAGGGCGATCGAGATCCGGCCGGAGGATTACGTGGGGTTTACCGGCTGCTATCTGAAATACGGAAAACGCGCCGCGATGGAGATTGCGACCCTGGGCTGCTGCGTGAGGGTCAGGCTTGATCCGGAAGGCAGGAAGATCGAGGAAGCGAGAATCGGATACGGTGTTGCCGCGCCGACGCCGATCCGATGCCGGGGTGCGGAGGCGATGCTTGCCGGAATGAGCGTGGACGATGACAGGATCTATGAGGTGATCGGAAACGAAGTGCTGAAAGAGGTCAATCCGAGATCTTCCTGGAGAGCCTCGAAGGAGTTTCGTCTCCAGCTGATCTCGGAGCTTGCAAGGCGCGCGCTCAGGGAGGCAATCCGAAGATCCCTGAACCATGAAGCCCCAGGGATCGCTTCAGCCACGCGGAAAGGCGGTGATCGGTAATGCTGAGTATTGTACATATGTGGGTCAACGGCAAGGAAGTGGAGCTTGCGGTCGATCCGAGAGAAAGCCTTCTGGAAACCCTGCGGGAGAGGCTGAATCTGACTTCCGTGAAAAAGGGCTGCGGAGTGGGAGAGTGCGGCGCGTGCACGGTCCTGATCGACGGTGTCGCGACGGATGTCTGCCTGTATCTGACCATGTGGGCGAACGGGAAGCATATCCTGACAACCGAAGGACTGAAGGGTCCGGGCGGGGAACTGAACCCGGTCCAGCAGGCATTTATCGATGAAGCAGCTGTCCAGTGCGGATTCTGTACGCCGGGCCTGATCATGACAGCGATCGAGATTGTCGGGAGCGGGAAGAAGCATACCAGAGAGGAACTGAGGAAGCTGATCGCGGGACATCTGTGCCGCTGCACCGGTTATGAGAATATCCTGAACGCGATGGAGAAGGTGGCCGGGAAGAACTCCTGATTTTCTTGACATTCCATGTCTGTCGTGATACCATTTCAGTGCTTTATCACATTAAAGCAATGGTTTGATGAGAAGAATGGAGGACATGAAATGATGAAGAAGGTTCTTGCGGGGGCTCTTTGTGCGGCGGTGGCATTGTCCGCGTTCGGGATGATTTCCTTTGCGGATGAGACGGAAAAAGGGGCGACAGGACTTGCGAACGACGGAAAGCTGGTCGTCGGGTTTGACGCTGAGTATCCGCCTTACGGCTACATGGATGACAATGGTGATTACACCGGATTCGACCTGGAGCTTGCGGCTGCGGTCTGCAGGCTGGAAGGCTGGGAGATGGTTCCGACCCCGATCGACTGGGATGCGAAGGATATGGAGCTTGAGTCCGGGAATATCGACTGCATCTGGAACGGATTTACGATGAACGGAAGAGAGGACAGCTATACGTTCTCGGTTCCGTATGTGGATAACAGCCAGGTGATCGTTACCTCTGAGGACGCGGGGATCGCTTCTCTGGAGGATCTTGCAGGAAAGACCGTTGGCGTCCAGGCTGATTCCGCTGCGCTGGCGCTTCTGGAAGAGGGCGGCGATCAGGAAGAGCTGGGAGCGACCTTCGGAGATCTGCAGCAGTTTGGCGATTATAATACCGCGTTCGCGGAGCTGCAGGCCGGATCCCTGGATGCGGTCGCGATTGACATCGGCGTTGCGAATTATCAGATCGCCGGAAGAGAAGGATATCTCATTCTGGATGAGTATCTGAACTCCGAGCAGTA
>CACXFW010000174.1 GCA_902767065.1 uncultured Lachnospiraceae bacterium
CGGAATATGACATGGCATACTACGTTGGAAATGATCCTTGCCCTGAGAAGGAAAAGGGGCGGTCATTCCGCCCCTCTGTAACCATAGTCAGGCAGAGAACCTCAAGGCTTATCCGTTGCTCGCAGCGGTGAAGTTACCGCTGGTGATAACTGTCTCGGGATTGACCGCGCTGACAGTGCCGCCTCCGAACGTGATGGATTCAGACCGGAGGTCATTCCAGGTTTCGTCACCGGTGTTGCGGTGCTGTTTTGCCTGTGTCAGGACGGAGATCTTCACAACGGTATTCTGATAGCTGTTGCCTGAGCTGCCGCGGAAAACCAGTACGAACGGCTGATCAGCTGAGATGGAGGTAACCCCGGTCTCAAGTTCCCTGTCGGCATCCACTTCGGGGTGGGCCGCGATGTATTCTGACAGGGCTGAGGCATATTCTGCATCACTCTCGCCGTTGTTCTGTGCGCGGAATCCGATGCCTTCGGAAGCGCCGGCTGTGGAGGAGCCGTTCAGGGTGTACTGTGGAACCTCATAGGTGATCCTGCCGTTGGTCAGGTCTGTGGAACGGACTGCAAGCGGGGACTTTCCGGCCTTCGGCTTCCAGGATCCGTTTGAATCCTGCTCGACATCTTCCAGTCTGTAGATGTCATATTCCGCCTGACCGTTCACCTCCGTCATGGCCTTTCTTGTGGTTCCGTCGGATTCAAATGCCTCCAGCACAATCGTCTCGCGGACATCGATGGATTTGTTTCCTTCATTGGTAACCTTGAAGGAAGTGTCACGAAGATCGCCGGGATTCAGGATGTCCTTTCCGTCAGCATCTGTCAGATCCATGTTGGAGGCGAGGTCAATCGCTACCGTTCCGGCAGTGCCGCTGGCGGTTGTATCGGCGCGGTCGGTGAAATAGGCGAGTGATGCGCCAAGAGTGAGTACTACGGATGCGGACAGCGCAACAGCGGTGACCTTCTTGTTTGCAAGTTTCTTCATGAGAGATAGTCTCCTTTCGTAAAGTGTGATTGGGTCGCTGCCCATTCGGGCTGTTGCAAAAAAGAAGAGTCCGCCTTCCAGATCTCCGTAATCTGTAAGGCGAACTCAACCTTGTCATTATAATAGTATCAGGATATGACATAATATGTCAAATCAGGAGGGCGGTTGATTCAGGACGTTCTCAGATTGTGCCGATCAGTTTCCAGTCTGCGTCTGTTGTGTTCCGGTGTTGCTTGCCATAGATGCTGACGGTAACCCTGTAATAAGCATTCTTTGTTTCCGTTTCCCATCCGGGAAGGCCGGAATATGCAGGGAAAAAGATATGGAGCGGGACATCGAAGGAATCATCCTCCTCAGCGCCGGCGACGGCTTCGTTTTGTTTTGTCGGGTGATTCCCGTTCAGGAGGCCGGTGAATTCGTAGGCCATCTCATAGGGGTCATCCTGCCCTGAAGAGGCAGTGGCTGATCCGGAGAGAGGGGAGAGGCTGTATGTTTCCGTAAACACCGGTGTATGCTCCGGATCAAAAGAACAGGAATAGACGGGATTTTCCCCAGAGAACAGGCGGTAACAAGGGAGGGATTCGGACTGGCAGGAGAACCCCTGGGTGACAGGCATATTTGACTGGATTTTCACGATGGCTTTTAGATCCATCGCTCTGTTCCCGTTGTTCGAGACATGAAATGAAATATCATTCATGGAGTCATAGGAGAACACCCTTTTTCCGGAAACCGAATCGCCCAGGCTGATCTCGATATTTCCGATGGATCCCCTGAACAGTCCTGCCTTTCTGTCAGTAAAGTAAGCCAGGGATGAACCGATAAGGAATGCCATGGAGAGAATCAGTGCACACAGGCTGAATCGTTTAGATCTGCCACTCATCGATGTCGTCCTCCTTTCCTGCCTTTTTTGTTCCGAGCAGTACGCCGAGTGCGGCGATCGCTGCAGCAACTATGATGATCACGTACAGCATGATTGGAAGCGTGTCACCTGTCAGGACGATGCTTTCCTTCTGACTGCTGTCATCCTGACTGGAATGGTTTGGATTACCATTACTCTGGTTACTGCGCTCCGATGTCTGATCAGGAGAGGGACTGCTGCTTTTATCAGGCGTCCTCGAAACCTGCTCATCCGGTTTGTCTGTGCTTTTCTGTGTGCCGGGAGCGGCAGGCTCATCGGCTCTGACTTCAAAGATCCAGTCCGTGCTGAACTGTTTTGCCTGAAAGGCGTTCCCGCAGGTTCCGGGGAAGCTGGTGAATATCGTCAGGACTTCTTCCTGTCCGGCTTTCAGCGGAAACCAGTCGATTAGGGGAGATGTGGTGGAAGCATATTTCCCTTCATATACAACCTTCTTATCATTCAGGAGGATCTTGAGATCGAGGGCTTCCAGAAGGACAGGATCATTGAGTTTATCCCGGATCTCCAGAAAGGAAACCTGTATGTCTTTCTTTCCGCCGTTTTTTATCGTGATGTGTGATTCCCATCTGTCACCGGGACCGGAGATGAAAGCCTGGAAGAAGCTGTCATTATCCACGGACAAGCTGAGGTCTTCGGCATATGTGCCGGTAAACGTTGCTCCGCCGATTCTTTTGACCTCGGATGCTGAAGCCACAGAAGCATTGAGAAGAATGATGACCATGGCACTCAGGGAGACGATGGACCGGAATGCTGTTCTGGCTCTTTTCATGTATTGCCGCCTCCTTCCCTGTAAACATAGACCGTAGAAGAGTGGGACTGAACTGTCACGTTCTGCACTGCCGCGTCCGGGTTTTCTTTGAACTGCTTTACTGTAGCCGAAGCAGTGACTGGTCTGTACTTCAGCGGAAGCGCCGGATCGTTTCCTGCTATGGGTTCAAGCATTGCATGGCTCAGTGCAGCTGTTACTTCTACACTTTTCTCCGCACCGGAAGCAATGTCTGTCAGGTGCCGCTGCATCGTGGTTCCGTCCGGGAGAGTAAAGGTTACCAGGAGATCCGCGATGAGAGCTGCGGACGAGTTCGCAAAGGTATATTCCAACCTGCAGGTCGAATCATCCGCATAACCGCGGATTGTTGAGCCGTCATCGAAGGTCAGGTAACCTTCGCCTCTTCCGTCATACGGATAGATCAGGAAAGAATATGTTTCGGTATCTGTGAAAACTGCAAGGGTTTTTGGCAGGAAGAAGCCTGTGAAGGCCATGGCTGCCGCAAGACAAGGCACCGCGATCCGCTTTGCATTTTCCCCCATGGTATCTGCCTCCTTTCTTTATGCTTTTCTGCTTCATATGGAGTAGGGCGGGAGAGTGAAGATTTTCTGATCCATCCTGTCCTTCCACAGCCTTTCGAACTCCTCATCCTTCAGGGCGGATATTTTGGAGATGAGTGAGTCAAGACTTGCACAGATTTCCGGATCTCCTGTGGCAGTCCTGCTTTCAGCAAGGCTTTGGATGAATTCTTCCCGGTGGTCTGTTGTAAGCATCTGGTTCACGATACAGGTTTCATTAAAATCAAGAATCATTTTCGATCATCTCTTCTTTCATTCAGCGTCAGGACTCGTTTTCCATTTCACGAACCTTCCCATGGTGCTTTGCATCCATATAATTCGTAATCCTCTTTGCTTCACTGATGGTTCGTCTGAGTATTTCGGCCTGCATTGCTTCATCGGTACCGGACAGCGCCGCAAACGGAAAAACGATCCGGTCAAGACCATCTGTCCTGTAATAGGAAAACACGATATAGCGCAGGGAATTCATTACGTATGCGGACAGGACAGGGGAATCCTCTTCATTGATTATGGACGAGGTGTAATATTCGAACAGGAGCCGGAACTGTTCCCTGTCGGAAAGACGCGCCGGTACCATGACCGCATTTCCGTTCTCATCTATTTCGTCCGAGGTTTCTCCTACGGACAGCATGGCATATTTTCCTGTTTCGTTTCGGATATAGCCTCTGAGACACTCAAACAGATCCGGGGAATCACATTTTCGTATCTGTCCTTTCAGATCCCCTGAAACAGAATTCATTCTGCCGGCCGGGGGACGGTCGAAAACCTTGCGGACGGTGTACCGGAACGATTTTGACCGCATCTCATACTCCGGATATAGAACAAGGACAGGGATCTGATCCGGAGGGACTGTTTCATTGAAGATTCTCTGCCAGGCGTGGTACCCAGCCACATATTCCGCGTCCGGGGCCTGCATATAAAGCATGATGATATTCCTGCAGGAATAGGAGAGGAAGCGGGATGCAAAAGACAGAAACTTCGGGTATTCAGCAGAGTTGAATATGCCGGCAATCCCCTGTCTGATACGTATTTCTGCAGCCTCTTTCAGGATCATTCTCCGCATCCCTCCTGTTCCGGTATCTGTTAAAACATTACCATAATATGACATAAACAGTCAATTTTGAGCCTGAATACAGCCGGGGCCCGGTAGAGCCTCGGCTGTATTGGGAAAAGGAGAGAAGAGTGATTATCTTGCCATTTCTGCTGCAGTGCAGTTTTCTTTTTTCCGGTATGACCCGGTGACGCCGGCTTTTGTGTTTCGGATCATATCATCCAGGGAAGGATTCTTTCCTTTCAGCAGGTCCTCATTCCAGTCTTTGTGGGCAGGAATGATTGCTTTCAGATCGGGGTTCCTGTCCCTGCAGGCCTGTCCTGCTGTATCATTGTCCACAGCAAGGATGACATCCATTTTCCCTGTCCGGATCCTGTCTATGGTCTTCTGGTTTGCCACGCCGGCGATGGAGGCATATACCGCGTTGTCAATGGTTCCTTCCTTCAGTTTCAGCTGATAGAGGCTTATGGCGTCAATGGCAGCTTCGCAGACATAAACCTTATCGGGCTTCCCGACACCGAAATACCAGAAGCGGTCAGGCTGGTTTTTGACAACGGAATGAAAGGGGGATCCGAAGGAACAGGTTCCCCTGATCTCAGCGAAATCCCTTTCCCTGTTGATGAAGACCAGATTGTTGTGGTTCCTGGACTGGTACAGGATGCCCAGCTCTGTCAGCTGCCGGATTGTTTCCGGGTATATTCCCCTGTGCATGAGGTAGGCGTACATCTGTCTTGGCCTCATGTCTGTGGGCTCCGGAAACTGAAGCGGAACGGATGCCCTGGAGATCATGGAAGAGCGGTAGGAATCCATTGTATTTGCCGGATGGTATTCGACTGACTCCCCGGACAGTGCTCTGATCGCGTCCACCAGGTTATAGTTCATCCGCTCTGTCAGGTATTGAACGGCGTTTTTTGTCTCACCTGTTGAAAAATCGTGCCACCAGTTCGCGCCGAGTTTGACAGAAACCGCCTTAACCTGTTTTCCTCTGGGGCGGGTAGGGTCTATCAGCCTTACAGAATTGCCTTCCCTCCGATAATGAATTGGATCCAGCGCCAGAAGGAGGGCAGCGAGATCGGCATTTCTTGCTTTATAAGCCTGCTTCTTCGTAAATCCGGTGCCCATGCTGCTTCTCCTTTCTTTCCGCTGTGGTCGTTGCGGTCAGCATTTCCGCCTTCTTAATAGCCATGGATAGCGATGGCAGGGGTTGTTCCATAAGTCCGACTGACATGAGCTGTCCAGGGATGGCATAACCATGATCAAGCTCTGTTATTCCGTTCCCGGCATCCTCAATACCGCCTGACGGAAATGCGCCCATGATAGCTTCGATATCAGATGGTTCAGCGTGCGCGTCCAGAAGCCTGTGGAGCGTGTCTTCCAGGCATGCTGCAAGATCCTGATGGTCAAGAGGCATTTCGCTGCTGACAATCATGCGGTAATGAACGGCTCCGGTGTTGAAGGCGGGGCTGTCTGTTGTGGTAAACTCCGCAATCGCTTCGCCTTCGGTCAGCAGGACGTCCAGATCCATTGGCATGTATGATTCCCTCCTTTCCATAACGGTTTGCTGCTCAGTGTTTTCCGTGAGCCTGGCATTCTTGTTTATCTGTACCGTTTCATATGCGTCCGCTATGGAATCGATCATCTCCTTTGTGTTCTGTTTGATTCCGTCCAGAATGCTTCTCAGTTCCTTCTCGTCTTTTCCGTTTGCATAAGAGGCGATGTATTCGAAGGAGTAGTCGGAAGTATCGAGCCCGAAGTGCTTTGAACAGACATAAGCGGTTGCCTCAGCTTCAATCTCTTTCAGGTCTGACCGTTTTCCGTCCGGCTGGGAATGGAGCCTCTGGTGTGCCCACTCGTGGATCAGCGTTTTTGCTTTCTGATCCATCCGGGCATCCCTGTCGACAACGATCTGCCCGCTTTTGCTGTTGTAGTAGCCGTGTGCCCCTCTGGCAAGAAGAACGTCTTCCGATTTGGTGTGGTATTCAATCGGCTGTCTGCATGCTGCTTCCACTGCCTGGAGAAGGATTCGGGCTTCCTCTGAATTGCCCTTCAGTTCTTCCGCAATTTCCGGAATTGGTTCTCCTGATGTCTGTGACACATCGAATACGGACACTAAAGTAAAAGTCAGGACTGTGACATCTTTCTTTTCCAGTTCTGTTTTTCCGTCTTTCCCGATTACGGGTTTCCCGTCAGCGTCCAGCTTTGGAACGGTTTTCTTTTTCCTGTAGGAAGAAGGGGCGAGTATCCGGATGCCTTTTTCTCCCTTATTGACATACCTGCCCTTATCCTGCCAGGAGCGGTAGCCTGTCACGAGAGAAGCATCCGGCTTCTGGCTCATGATCAGAATCTGATTGTTTACGGAGTAGGTGTGGAAAGAGGAGGCAAAGTCCAGATACTTCCTGAAATGGTCGCTTTGGAATACGAGCGGCACCTGCCTGGCAACTTCATTCATGGCATTGGTGATTTCTTCTTTTCTCTGCTCTGCAGTTTTCTTCTGATATGCCATTATGCTTTGCTCCTTCCGCTCAGAAACCGGGTCTTTCCTCGCGGCCTGTATCGTCCATGATGGTTCTGTCTTCTGATTCTCATGGGATTCCCCACTTTCTTCTGGAGAAGAAAGAATACCGGGATTTGCACAACCAGTAAACGGGATATCGTTATCGGTATAATGGTTTCAAAAAAAGAAGACGTATTCTATATTCTATCGTGGACGTCTTTTCGTGATGGAAGGATATCAGGCATCTGTTCGGGTTCCTTTACCATGTTGCTGCAGGCTCTTTCTGCTTTCCGGATCATGTTTTCCAGTGGTGGAAGTACCATTGTTCTTTCTGCCACCGGGAATGCGGCAGGCTTTTCTCCTCTTTTGTCATCCATGCGTGGAATCTGGTACAGACCCGTCTGGTCAAAGGCTGCAGCGATTCTGTCTGAGAGAGTCTGCAGTTCCCCGGAAACAAAGTCCGCATAGGCATAAACGCTTCCGTCATCCATTCCCAGACCGCTGTATTCCAGCAGGATTGTCTCAATGAAATCAGGCATTTCTGCGTCGGCGATCTCAGAATCAATTGATTCTGAAATGGTATCAATCAGTTCCTCCGGCGTCTCTTCTCCGTAAGCGATCCTGAATTCATAGGCTTCATGGTCTGGGACATCCTTTATAAAGATGATCTGGTTCAGGTTTCGGTTGATTTCACAGTCCCATTCTGCATTTATTGCGCCCTGGGCAACTGCACCAAGGACCATTTCTGCTGTCTTGTCTTGCATTGGCTCGTTTCTCCTTTTCTCATGCCATATAGTGGTGGCTTTGCAGCAACACTCTTAATCTGCTTTATGTGGTTTTGCTCTGGAATCAGGTGATATGTCATTTTCCATGCGGCTGCAGATTTCCTCCATATACCGTCTGGCCTTTTTGATATTGTATTCAGTCCCGCTGAGAAGGCATGTGTCGAACTTATCAAGCAGTTTCTTATTGTCCATCATGATTACGTCATCCGAACGCTTTGAAACAAGCGGCGACATACGCTTGAAAAACTCTTTTCGAAGTATGTAATAGGTGGATGCGAGGAGCAGCTGATTTCCTGTGGGAACATAGTCATTTTGAGTCTGCTGTTTTGTGATAATGGTCTTTATCCCCCTGGTGCAGCAGTCCATATATTCACTGAGGATTTTCCGGCCCGACCACGTTGGGGCAAGTCTCCGGAGGGAGTTAACCTCATAGGATTCCTTGATTTCCTGCGGAATGTCTTTGTAGGGAATCATCGGTACCTCCTTCTATGCAATAAAAATCCATCAGGAGGAATATCCTGATGGAACAGAGCCAGCTAATAAAGAATTGCCATATTGCATTCCGCTTTGTCAAGGGAAGTTGCGATAGGCGGAGATCTTCGCGCGGAAGCGGTCTTTGCAGATTTCATTTCCGGCCAATCACCCTGTAGGGGATTTTGTGCTGCCTTGCGAACTCCTCTGCGAAGAATGACCCGCAGTTCCAGAGATTGTTTTTTCCCCACATGGTCAGCATATAGTGGGCCTTTTCCCGTTGTTCTTCCGTATCAGGGAGGTATATGACGGCTCCGGGCGGATCTATTGTCCTGAAGCAGTACGTTACGGATTCCCCTTCCGGTTTCATTGTAATTCCATGCTTACAGGCAGTTTTCACGATCTCCTTATGTGTTGGCAGCATGCCGTCCTGCTCTCGGAGCATTTCGAAGATCTGATCCTGCTGGCTGTCGTTTTCCGGTATCAATGTGACGCTTTTTGAGGAATGAGTCGATCTGAATCTGATACGGCTTATCATAGGGAACCTCCTTGAAATGAATTGAGAAATGATGTTTTACCCTGATTTCGACATGAAATCAGAATCTTAAGCAGGAGGACGGCCATACGACCGGTGACTTTCCATCACTCTTCGATTGCTGAACCGTCCGGATCCTGCAAAGACTGGCAGTACAGATGGCATGCCTGCGATGCATCCGGTTTCACCTGGATGTATCCCTGTCACATGCCGGAGAGAGGCCTGTGCACTCATGAAGCTCACTCCTGAAATCCTGGAAGCTTTCCGGTGAAAGGCCCTGCATTGTCATCTCAAACAGTATTCTCTCAAGGTGGTTTCC
>CACXFW010000175.1 GCA_902767065.1 uncultured Lachnospiraceae bacterium
AAAGGCGTGAACTGTATCCTGAAGCCGCCGCACGGGTCTTTAAGGGTCGACAGCCTCCAGCACCCTGCGGTAGGGCATCGTCCCGCCAAAAAGATCCAGGGCGCTTCCAATCGTGACGTCCACGCGCCCCTGTCCCCTGAGCCTCAGATTCTCCAGATCCTGAAAATCCGCGACGCCTCCCGCGTAGGTTACGGGGATCGGCGATCCGGCCAGAAGATCCACCAGCTCCAGCTCGGGTCCTCTCCTGAGTCCTTCCGCGTCCACCGCGTGGACGAGAAACTCACTGCAGCTTCCGGCCAGCTGGTTCAGCGTCTCAAGGTTCAGGCAGACATCCGTAAACTTCTGCCAGCGGTCGGTCACGATGTAATAGCGGTCTCCTCTCTTCCTGCAGCTCAGGTCCAGGACCAGACGGCTGCGCCCGACGGCGGAAACGATCTTTTCCAGATGCCTGCGGTTAAACATCCCGTCCTGGAACACATAGCTTGTGACGATCACCCGTGACGCGCCTGCGGCCAGGAATTCCTCCGCGTTATAAGGCGTCACGCCCCCGCCGAGCTGAAACGCGCCGGGTGCTTCCTGAAGCGCAAGAAGCGCCTGCTCCTTCGTCGGGCGGTACTGCGGGGCGCTGACCGGGTTGAGCAGTATGATATGTCCGTCCTTCAGGCCGTCTGAGGTGTAAAACCGGGCAAACCAGGCGGCATCCTCTCCGGAGACATAGTTTTCTTCCGGATGCGCGCCGTCGCCGCAAAGGGATCCCCCTACGATCTGTTTGACCTTCCCGTTATGAATATCGATACATGGTCTGAATCTCATGATTCCTGGCTCCTTCAGATACTGCTGTCAGAAAAGGCCTGACACCTTGCCGGTGCGCGTGTCCACATCCACACGCCGGTAAGCGGGGTTCGACCCGGTCCCCGGCATCATTGAGATCGAGCCGGCCATCGGGCACAGGAACCTTGCTCCGCCGTACTCCAGGATATCACGGATCGGAAGACGCCAGTTCTTCGGAACCCCCTTCAGATCCGGATCATGGGACAGGGACAGATGCGTCTTCACCATCATCGTGCAGTAGTCGGCATACTTCGGGTCGGATTCAAAGCGCTCCGCCTTCTTAATGGCAAGAGGCTCCCAGTCGACGCCGTCCGCGCCATAGACCTTAGTCGCGATCCGTTCCACTCTCTCCCGCAAAGGAAGATCCAGGTCATAGAGATACTTTAGTTCTGACGGTTCTTCACACGCGTCCACAACTGCCTGCGCCAGTTCGAGGGCTCCCTCACCGCCATTCTGCCAGTGAGAGGAAAGAGCGCATCTGACACCGGCCTCCTGGCACAGGGACCGGATCAGTTCAATCTCCGCCTCCGTATCCGTGTAAAACTGATTGATGCAAACAACGGGACGGATCCCGGACATTTGGACATTTTTCACATGATGGAAGAGATTCTCGCAGCCCTTTTCCAGAAGCGCGAGGTTTTCCTTCGTGTATTCTTCCGGAAGCGGCCGGCCCGGAAGAACCTTCGGCCCGCCGCCATGCATCTTCAGAGCCCTTATCGTCGCAACGACAACGGACACATGCGGCTTCAGGCCGGAGAGGCGGCACTTCACATTCCAGAATTTCTCGAAGCCGATGTCCGCGGCAAATCCTGACTCCGTCACATGATAATCGAAGAGCTTCAGTCCAAGCCGGTCCCCGATGATGGAGGACTGTCCGATCGCAATGTTCGCAAACGGGCCTGCGTGCACAAGACACGGCTGATGCTCCACGGTATAGCACAGCGTCGGATTGATCGTATTGCGCATCCACGCCGTCATGGCACCCGCCACTTCCAGGTCTTCCGCCGTAACCGGATTGCCCTTCCTGTCATAGGCAAGGACAATTTTTCCGATGCGCTCGCGCAGATCCCCAAGATCCACCGCCACGGACAGAATCGCCATCAGTTCGGAAGATACCGCGATGTTCGTGCGGGTCATCATGCGGTACCCGTCCATTTTTCCTTCGCCAAGGCCGATCTCCATTTTCCTGAGCGCCTGGCAGCAGAAGTCCATCACAAAGTTCCACTGAATCCTGTCCGGATCGATATCCAGCCTGCGAATCCCGATCTTCGCAAGACGCTCGTCGTCGTAATTGCGCTCATGCTGCATGCGGGCATTCAGGGCGGCCATGCCCAGATTGTGCGCATTTGTAATATCATTGATATCCCCGGTCAGGCCGAGAGAGAATTCCGTCATGGGAATCAGCAGGGCGTTCCCCCCGCCCGCGGCGGTCCCCTTCACATTCATGGTCGGGCCGCCTGAAGGCTGGCGCAGACATCCGCCCGCGTTTTTCCCCAGCTTCCCGAGTCCCTCGATCAACCCCAGAGAAGTGGTCGACTTCCCCTCCCCCAAAGGTGTCGGAGTGATCGCGGTCACCTCGATGTATTTCCCGTCCGGCTTATCCTTCAGCCGGTCCATAATCCTGATAAAATCAAGCTTCGGGGTCCTGCCGTAGGGGATGATCTCCTCTTCCTCAAGCCCCATCCGGGCAATAAAATCCCGCACGGGAGGAAGCGTTTTCTCTGCCTCCTCCGCAATCTGCCAGTCCTTGTACTGTACCGGGTCAAGCATATCCAATCCTCCTGTAAAGTGTAACGTCAGTCCGGAAACTGTTCCAGCTCTTTCATCCAGAGCGCCACGCAGGCATCACTCGGCATGCGCAGGTCTCCTCTCGGGCTCACTGCAACGCTCCCCACCTTCGGTCCGTCCGGAACACAGGAGCGCTTATACTGCTGGGAGAAAAATCTCCAGTAGAACTTTCTGAGCCATTTCAGGATGGTCTGATCGTCAAAGCTTCCGGAAAATGCCTTCTTTGCCATCCGGTAGATTTTAGCCGGTCCGAACCCGAACCGCAGCACATAGTACAGGAAGAAGTCATGAAGCTCATAAGGTCCCACCAGATCCTCCGTCTTCTGCGCGATCTCCCCGTCCTTCGGCGGCAGAAGCTCCGGACTGACCGGCGTATCCAGTACATCCTCCAGAACACTTCTCAGGTCCTGTGTGCACTGCTCCTGCGCGTAGTAGCGGACCAGATGGCGGACCAGCGTCTTCGGCACAGAACTGTTGACCGCGTACATCGACATATGATCACCGTTGTAGGTCGCCCATCCAAGAGCAAGCTCCGACAGGTCTCCGGTTCCGATCACGATCCCCCCGCTCTGGTTCGCAAGATCCATCAGAACCTGGGTGCGCTCCCGGGCCTGGGAATTCTCGTATGTGACATCCGTGACGGCCGGATCATGTCCGATATCCGCAAAATGCTGCAGTACCGCATTCCTGATATTTATCTCCCTGAGGCTGCAGCCAAGCGCAACGCTCATCGCGACCGCGTTCCTTAAGGTGCGGTCCGTCGTTCCGAATGCCGGCATCGTGACCGCTTCGATTCCCTTCCGGCTCAGTCCTAAAAGGTCAAATGCTTTCACGGTCACAAGCAGCGCCAGCGTGGAGTCCAGGCCGCCCGAAATCCCGATCACCGCATGCTCCGCCTTGATGTGTTCCAGCCGCTTCTTCAGGCCCAGCGCCTGGATCCGGAAGATTTCCTCGCACCTTGAAGAGCGGTGCCCGTGTTCAGACGGAACGAAAGGCCGGGGATCAAACCCGCGCTCCAGCGAGGTTTCTTCCACATCAAGATCGAAATACGACGATGTGAAGTCCTCATCCCTCCTTAAGGCAAAGGTGGTGATGCGTCTCCGGTCGGACTGAAGACGTTCCACGTCAATCTGCGCATAGGTAATCCCTGTGGTGAATCTTCCCGAATCTGCCAGCAGGCTGCCGTTCTCCGCAATCAGTCTCTGGCCGCAGAATACCAGATCCTGGGAGGACTCTCCCTCTCCGGCGCTCGCATAGATATAAGATGCCACCAGCCGTCCCGAAGTCATCCGGACCAGGTCTGTGCGGTAGGCTGCCTTTCCGGTGACCTCGACGGAAGCGGAAAGGTTCACGATGACATTCGCGCCCGCCATCGCGGCACGGGTACACGGTGGATCCGGCATCCACAGATCCTCACAGATCTCACAGGCCACCTTCAGTCCGCCCGGAACCTGGCTCTCCGGATCCGCCGGCCTTAACTCAAACAGCTGAAACGCGCCGAAGGGAACCTCGCTCCCGTCGAACAGGACCGGAACAATCCTGCCGTTTCCCGGCGCAAAGTAACGCTGCTCATAGTACTCGCTGTAATTCGGGATCGCTCTCTTCGGAACGAAGCCGAGAAGCTTTCCGCCGCAAAGAGCCGCCGCGGTATTATACAGCCTTCCGTCCACCTCCAGAGGAAGGCCGACAAAAACCAGCGCGCGGATCGCCTCCGACGCACGGATCACCTCTCTTAATCCCTTTCCGGCCTCCCGCAGCAGACTGCTCTGGAGAAACAGGTCATTGCATGTATAGCCCGTGAGGACCAGTTCCGGGAATACAATGATCTTCGCGCCTTCTCCGGCAGCCTCCCGGAAAAGCC
>CACXFW010000176.1 GCA_902767065.1 uncultured Lachnospiraceae bacterium
ACAAAAGAAAAACACTTTTGTCGTTTGCTTATAGAAAGGAGTCGCCATGAAGAGCATTCTGCTGATCGGGATGGGCCGGTTCGGCCGGTATACGGCAAAAAAGCTCAGTGAATTCGGCCATGATGTGATGGCCGTTGACAAGAAGGAGAAGCGCATCAACAAGATCATGGACCAGATCACAAGCGTCAGGATCGGCAACGCTGCGAACATAGAGTTTCTTTCCACCCTCGGGATCCGCAATTTTGACATCTGCATCGTCTGTATCGGAGACGCTTTTCTGGAATCACTGGAGATTACCTCCTACCTGAAGGAGCTGGGCGCCGCGCAGGTCATCTCCCGGGCGACAAGCGCCGCCCAGGAGAAGTTCCTTCTGCGCAACGGCGCGGATGCGGTCGTATTTCCGGAGCGGCAGATGGCAAACTGGACGGCGATCCGCTACAGCTCGGATCACATCGAGAACTATATCGCCGTCTCCGACGGATACAGCATCTATGAGGTGTGCGTTCCAAGGGAGTGGGACGGAAAACGGATCGACGCGATTGACGTCCGCCGGAAATACGGCTTCAGCATCCTTGGCATCCGGAATGGGAAAATGAATATGAATCCGTCCCATGACACGATCCTGAGGAAGGAAGAAACCATGCTGGTGCTCGGGAAAGACGACGAGCTGCAGCGGTACTTCCGGATGCAGCGGTAAACGAAACCATCCACCTGTACGGCTGCCAGGCAGGATTATGATTCTATCCCGGTCAATCTCCTGAAATCATACCCTTACGCAGCATCAATGCAGGCAGAAAAGGACGCCTGTCCGATTCAGCAGGAAATACGAACCAAGGAGGTGCAGCATGACTCCAGCAATGCCCGGAAACCTGATTTTAATTTTCAGTCTGGCGGTTCTCTTTACAGCACTGTATTATCTCATTGAGAAAGTGTCCAGGAGGATCGAAAACTGCAGCTGCGATCAGGAGGCGCTTTCATCTGAAGATACCGCATCGTCAGAAAAACGGTCCGCAGAGGACATCCATGAGGTGGGACATGCAGCGCGAAAAAGCAGAGGATGCAAAGGTTCTGGTTTGCATATCATCTTCTCCAAGCAACCAAAGAGTCATAAGAAGCGCGGTAAGGTTCGCTCAGGGGAGCAACCGTTCGCTCAGGGCCTTATACGTTGACAGCAGCGGAAAAAATGACCAAAGCGAACAGGTCAGAAGAAACCTTGCCCTCGCCAGGTCAGGCGGAGCTGCCATTGAGATCATCACCAGAAGAGATATTCTCGGCGCGATCATGGAATACGTCCGGGAACAGGAGATCACGGATCTGTTCATCGGATACAGCGGTCCCTCCCGGAGCTCGTATCTGCACCATCTGCCTGTCTACCACCTCGTGCACCAGCTGCCGGAAGTAGATATCCACATCATTCCGGACGCCCAGGCAAGCTTCCGGCCTTCCGCGCTCGAGATGAACGCGCAAGGGAAGGTAACCGGCAAGGATATCCTGACGCTGGGTGCAGTGATGAGCACGGCAACCGCGATCTCATTTCTTTTCTACGGTTCTCCCTACAGCAACGGCAATATCATCACCGTGTACATTCTGGCGGTGCTGATCACCGCCGCCTGGACCGCGCAGCGGATCTACGGGATCGCCGCCGCCGTGCTCTATATCCTGCTGTTCAACTTCCTGTTCATTGAGCCGCGTTTTTCATTCCTGGTCTATGATCCGGAATACATGGTTACCTACCTGGTCTCCATTATCGCAGCCGTGATCACCGGAAACATTTCCTCCAGGCTCAAGCAAAGCTCCCTGCAGGCCAGGCAGAATGCCTGCCAGGCGCAGGTGCTTTTGAACGCTTCGGAGCTTCTGCAGAAAGCGGAAAGCACCAAAGAGATCGCGCAGATCACTTCCGACCAGCTGGGGGAGCTGCTCGGACGAAAGATCGTATTCTGTGAAAAGGAAGGAGATTCCTTCCCGAAGCCCTGGACAGACGCGGATGAAGTGACAACGCAGGCATTTCTCTGGACGGCAGGGCACAATCAGCGTGCCGGCTGGGGAACCAGGCACTTCCCGGATTCCGCGTATCAGTTTCTGGCGGTCAGAACCGGAAACGGGGTATACGGAATCGTCGGCGTGTCCTTTGACAAGGGAAAGCTGGATTCCTTTGAAGAAAGCATCCTCCTCTCCCTGATCGGGGAATGCGCCCTCTCCATGGAGGCGGAGAAAAACCGGAAAGAGCGGGAGGCGGCCGTCATTGTGGCGGAAAATGAGCGTTTCCGCTCCAAGCTTCTGCGCTCCGTCTCACACGACCTTCGGACGCCGCTCACTTCGATTTCCGGAAATGCCGGCAATCTCATGGAACACTCCGGAGAATTCACCAGGCAGGAGCAGGACCGGATGGTCGCGGAGATCTACGAGGATTCAATCTGGCTGATTGATCTGGTGGAGAATCTCCTGTCGATCACAAAGCTGGAGGAGCATGTCGAGATCCGTCCCACCGGAGAGGTGGTGGCCGATGTACTCTCCACCGCGGTTGGGAGGGTAAAACGGTTCAAAGGCGGCCATACCATTGTCCTGAAGCCGGATGAGGAATGCCTGGTCGCGTGGATGGATGTCCAGCTGATCCTGCAGGTTCTCGGCAATCTGATCGGAAATGCAATCAAGCATACCCCGGACGGGACCCGGATCCTCGTAGAGGACCAAAGAGAGGGCGACCACGTTGTCCTCTCCGTTTCCGATAACGGACCGGGCATTTCCGGGGAAGACCTGCCGCATATCTTTGAACTGTTCTATACAGGGAAAAAT
>CACXFW010000177.1 GCA_902767065.1 uncultured Lachnospiraceae bacterium
CCCCATGAATTCTCAAAAATCGTCCGGTGAGTAAACTCCCCGTCCTGATTTTGTGAGAATTCATGGGGTGCTGAATAGTTACAAATGCAGTTATAGAAACTGCGAGAAGGATCACCGCAGGAACCAGTCACGGATTCTACACACAATCCGGTTATGATGAACTGACCGTAAACCGTGGCTGAACGTATGAAAAGATAGAAAAAAGGTAACTATTCAGCACCCCCACTTACCCGGAGGGCTTCGCGCTTTTCATTGTGGGCGGTCAGAGGTGCTTCGCACCTTGCCCGCCCCATGAATTGGCAAAAATCGTCCGGTGAGTAAACTCCCCGTCCTGATTTTGTGAGAATTCATGGGGTGCTGAATAGTTACGAAAAAAGGAGTTTCCGGCACCTATGAGGAAAGCAGTCACTATATTTCTGATCCTGGCGATCGTGAGCGGCGTTTTTTACTTTTTCCTGCAGAAGGGGTATGTCGACCGGTGGTTCCCGGGTATGATGGAGAAGGTCATTCCCGGATACAAGAGCAGCGCCCCGGACGAGAGCGGCAGAGTCTCTTCCACGGACGCGAACGCGGTGTTTGTTGACAGTGTTGAAGTCGTTGCCACCCTTGGAAGCGGGACGGGGCAGATTCCCCGGTTCGCGGGCAGCGTGGAGCCGCAGGAGACCAGGGAATACAAGCTGGACGGCGACCGTAAGGTGAAGAAGTGCTACGTCAGGGAAGGCGATATCGTCAAGGCCGGCCAGAGGCTGTTTACATATGACACGACCGAGGATGAGTCGAAGCTGGAGCAGGCCAGGATTGACCTGGAGCGCCTCCAGAATACGGAAGACACTTCCGAGGCCAAGAAGGCGGAGCTTGAGAAGCAGAAGGCACAGGCGAACACGCCGGAGAAGCAGCTGCAGGTCCTGACCGCGGAGAATGAGCTGAAGCAGAATGAGCTCGACCAGAAGTCCAAGAAGAAGGAGATCGAGCAGCTGGAGGACCAGATTAAGAATGCGACCGTCAACTGCGATATGGATGGCGTGGTCAAGTCGGTCAATGACCAGTCTGATTCCTCGGAGATGATGGCGAATTCGGAGAGCGCTTATATTACGCTTCTGAAGCTTGGCACTTACCGCGTGAAGGCGGAGGCTAACGAGCAGAATATCCGGGAGATCTACAACGGGGAGAGGATGCTGGTCTTCTCGCGCGTGGATACAAAACAGTACTGGAGCGGCGCAATCAGTCAGATCAAGACGGATCAGGGACGGGATGACAACGACAGCCAGAACTCATACGGGTACGGAGATAACTCCTCCGGTTCGACGAATTATCCGTTCTATGTGGAGCTTGACAATTCCGACGGACTGATGCTCGGGCAGCATGTTTACCTGGAGCAGGATCTGGGGCAGGCGAATGCAAAGAGCGGCCTGTGGCTGGAGGATTATTACATCGCCGAGGAAGAGGACGGGACGCACTATGTATGGGCGGCGTCTTCTGATAATAAGCTCGAAAAGCGCACCGTTGAGCTGGGAGAAGCGGATGAGGTGCTTATGCAGCATCAGATTGTTTCCGGGCTGACGACGGATGATTATATCTGCCAGCCGCAGGATTCCCTGACGGAAGGACTGCCGGTCCATTACAACGACGCGTCCGGTGAGGGAGAGACGGAGAGCATGTACAACTGGAGCCAGGGCGCGTACATCGGCGATGGAGATGAGGAAGAGTTTGGCGCCGAATTCGGAGCCGCCATGGGCGAGGAATTCTTCTTCGACGAGACAGAGTACTGGGATGAATCGGAATACTATTTCTGGGATGAGACAGAAGACTGGGATGAGTCGGAGTACTATTTCTGGGATGAGACCGAAGATGAGACCGAAGAATTGACCGGCTCTGACGCGCAGGACGGATACAGGGAGGAAACCGGGACCGGGATTCAGGAGAATTCCGGAATCGGGATCCAGGATAACCAGGGAGCGGGCGCTGACTGGCGGGAGTCAGGAATCGTTGAGTTTGAAACCGATGAGGACGGCTTTCAAATCGTGAGGTAACGAAAGAAGATGGTTCTGAAGCTGGATCATATTGATAAGAGCTATATTACGCCGAAGCTGGTCGTTCCGGTGCTTCATGATGTCAGTCTCCATGTGGAGGAGGGAGAGTATGTCGCCATCATGGGACCGTCCGGGTCAGGGAAGTCTACGCTGATGAATATCATCGGCTGTCTTGACCGTCCGACCCGTGGAACCTATGAACTCAACGGGGAGAATGTCCTGAATAAAAATGACCGGGATATGGCATCCATCCGGCTGAATAATCTGGGATTTGTGTTTCAGAATTTCCAGCTTCTGAGCAGGCAGTCCGCCCTGGACAATGTCGCTCTTCCGCTGGTTTACGCAGGCGTGAGGAAGAGGGAACGGATCAGGCGGGCGAAGGCTGCTCTGACGAGGGTTGGGCTGGAACAGAGAATCATGTTTACTCCCGCGCAGCTGTCCGGCGGACAGAAGCAGAGGGTCGCGATCGCGCGGGCACTGGTCAATAACCCGCGCCTTCTGCTTGCTGACGAGCCGACCGGCGCGCTGGATTCCAAATCGAGCAAGGCACTGATGGAGCTGTTTGAGGAGCTGAATGACGAAGGCGTTACGATCGTCATGATCACGCATGCTCCGGAGATCGCTTCCTACGCGAAGCGTGTCTGCAATATATTCGACGGTGTGCTGACAGAGCGCACCGACTCTGACCGGACAAAGATTGAAGCAGCAGGAGGAGGAACCTTCCGATGAAGATCAGGACGATTGTGATCTCAGCAGTTCTCGTGGTCGGTGCGGGAGCCGCGGTATCCTTTTTTGTCAGAAGACAGGCTGAATCCAATGTCATTACGGTAGAGGTGGTGCCGGTCACCTCTGTGAACAGCGCCTCCTACGGCGTTACGGATTCCGGTACGGTCAGCGGTACGATCATTTCCAGGGACACACAGGTTGTGTCGCTGGATACAGGTCATGAACTGATCGGCGTCTATGTCGAGGCTGGAGACCGGGTTAAGCGGGGAGACAAGCTTCTTGAGTATGATATGCTTGGCGACGAGCTGAAGGCGGAGATGGAGGAGCTGACCAAGCTTGGCCTTGAGCTGCGCCTGGAAGCGCAGAAGAAGGATCTCGCGACGCTGAAAAGCGGAAGGGTCCCCACAGCTTCCGCTGATGAGGATGACGATGACTCCGATTTCACGGTGAGTACCAGGGATGACGACGACGATGAGGAGGATAGCTCTGTCCTCAGAACCAGCACCGGCGGAAGGACGACAGGAAGCGTGACAAGACAGGGCACCGGGAAGATCGGCGCGCCGGATCCTTTTGGCGTTCCGCTTGCGGGGCTGTACTCGCTCTCCGGCGCCGGCACTGCTTCCAGTTCCGGCGCGGGATCCGCTTCCGGGAAGTATGATAGTTCCTTATCCCGTACGCTGGCAGGCGCGGGTTCAGACTCTTCTGCCAATTCCCTTTCCGGCTCCAGGGGGGGATTTCTGTCAGGATCGTCCAAAGGCTCAGGATCGGCGAAAGGTTCAGGATCATCGAATGGATCAGGCTCATTCCCGGGTTCCTCCGCAGGCCCTTATGCAAGGGTGACGGTTACTTTGCCCGGATCTGATGGACAGACCCCTGTTTACCTGGAAGCGATTACCGTATATCCGGAGTCGCTCAGGGAACAGGTGACAGGCAGCGGAATTCTTCCGGAGAGCGGATCCTCTGATCCGGAGGATGAAATGGTTGCGGATTCAGCAGGAAATGCTGCTGACGATGACGCTGCAAAGGACCATACGGCGCAGACAGATCCGGCGGAAGACGGGACAGGGAAGGTCTTTGTGGAAGACTGGTTCTATCTGGAGCTGTTCAGAAACGGCCTGGTGAATGAGGAGGGACATCCTGTAGAAGACCTTTATCATGAGGATGGCACTATCAACCCGGCTTCCCTTCCGGAGGACCTTCGCAAGGCCTTATACCAGGGTGTATTTTCCTCCGAAGAAGAAGGGGGCTTAACTGATGTCGGTCAGACGGATCCGGTCAGCCGGCCGGCGGATGCGATTCCGGCTGCCGGCGACGCTTCCGATTCGGGATCGTCTTCTTCGCAGGCAAGTCCGGCAGCGCTGGCTGGGCAGTTTCAGGATACAGCGCCGGCAGCACTGGCAGGGCAGCTGAAGGATACAGCCCCGGCAGCGCTGGCAGGGCAGTTTCAGGATACAGCGCCGGCAGCACTGGCAGGACAGCTGAAGGATACAGCCCCGGCTGACGATGATCAGGTGGTAGAGGATCAGGACGATCAGGATGATACAAAGACAGACCGAAGCGCTGAACCGTCCGCTCAGGCGCCGGATACAGTCCCGGGTGGAACCGGAAGCCAGAACAGCCAGAACAGTGGCCTTGTAGATGACGGAGAGGATGCAAAGACAGGTCCGGGTGCCGCTTCGGGAGGGCAGCTTCCGAATACACTCCCGGATCCGGATCCGGCTTCCGGGGATGATCAGGTCGTTGATCAAGATGACAAGGACATCATTGAAGGAACGGACCAGGACAAAGAGAACGAAAACGCAGCGGCTGACCTGGCGGCATTGGCAGGGCAGATCGGGGAAACAGGACAGGCAGGACAGAAAAGGAACCTGAACCTGATCAACACAGGAGCCGGTCTGCTGTCGGGAAAGCCTGTGCTGTCAGTGACTCCTGCGCCATCTGCGACATCCGGCCAGCCTGGTGGAGATGAACTGATCGAAAATGAAGAAGGTGAGGACCGGAAAGAAGGAGAAGGCGGGGATCACGGAGAACTGATCGAGGAAAAGAAACCAGA
>CACXFW010000178.1 GCA_902767065.1 uncultured Lachnospiraceae bacterium
ATAAAATGCAGGCATTATGCACGTTTCCTGCTCAACTCATGGTATAATACTCAGTAACGCATATTGGCATACGGGGTATTGGCTCCGGTTATCGTTAGGAGGTATCTATGAAAAAGAGACTCATTGCTGCAGCCGCAGCGGGCATGCTTCTGCTTTCATCCGTTATGGGATTCACCGCCGCAGCCGGTGAGACTGAGGCGGACGGAGAGATTCCCTCAGTCGAGTGGAGTGAAGAACTGCTCCAGTCTTTTGTCGATGAAGGGTTTGCCGGAACGATCTACACGATCGACAAACTCGGACTTGAGCTCATTGTTCCCGAAGGACTGGAGCAAAGGCAGCCGACAGAGGAAGAAAAGGAAACAGACACGATTCTTGTGTTTGAAAATGAAGATCAATCAGAAAAGATCGAATTTGTCCTCGGACCGATCTCCGACTGCCAGTCTCTGGACGATGTCCAGGCCTTTATGGCTGAGTCCTTCCCTGACATCGCCGTGACTCCCACAAGGATCAACGAGTATGACACACTGGTATATGGAAGCGAGGAGACCGACTCCATGGCTGTTTTGATCGGCGCAGGAGATGCCGGATTCCTTCGCATCATTCTCCATCCTGTCACGGATCCCGGGATGAATAAGCTATATTCCTATGTTGCCGCATCCATTCAGGAGATCAAAACAGACGAGACAGAACAGTAAAAAGAAATCATAAAGGCGTCCAAAAATCGCTTGCCCGCGAAGGGGCTGCCTGCCAGTGGCAGGCAGCCCCTTCGCGGGCGATTATACTGGTTAACGTTAGCGCTTTCCCGGATCAGTGCAGTGCCCTGACAAACTCATCCCGGATCGGAGCAAACCGCTCCCCGACAAACCCGAAGTCCTTTTCCTTGTAGTTCCAAAGAGCTCTCCCGATTCCGTGCCGGTTCATCGCCGCATGGATATCCTTCAGCCAGCGCAGAATGTCCGCGCTCTCAGCCAGCTCGATCACGCCATATTCCCCGCAGTACAGCGGGATCTGATCCTTTTTTGCCTTCTGGATTGCCGCGTCAAAAATATCCTCAAAAAAACCTTCCCCGATCTCACTGATGCCATCCCGGTAGATTGTATGGATGGATTCCTTCGGAAGATCCCACCTGCGCGCCGCTTCCCGGTACTCTTCCAGGCTCTCAGGGTAACCGATCCTGAAATCAGCCGGCATATTTTCGACCCAGTACGCGCCCTGATGCGTAAAGATAAACGGCTCATAGCAATGGAAGTTGTATACAATCTTCTCATCCAGCGGAAGATCCAGAAGAGGGACGCTGGTCACGCTGTTGTATTCAACGCCTCCAATCACCAGATAACTGTCCGGTACGATCGTCCTCATCATCCGGATATAGGAGCCGGCGATCTGGTTCCATGCGTTAGCCACTTTCCTGAGCACCACCTCATTGAGCGGTTCAAAAGCTACCTGCTCAGGATACGGCGCAAAGCGCTCCGCGATTCTCCTCCACAGGCGGAAAAAACGTTCCTGCAGGCCAGTATCGTAGAAGAAACGCTCCCGGTCCATATCCTTCTTCAGCGGGTCAAAGGAATACCCGTAGCATTCATGCAGGTCGATCAGCATATGGAGTCCATATGCTTCGCACCATGACCTGCAAAGTTCCAGATAGTGGAACCCGTCTTCCTTCGGCGTCCCGTCTTCTTCCTCGAACAGCACATAATCGACCGGAATCCGGACATGGTCAAAACCCAGGAGCGCAATGTCCCGGATATCCGCTTCCGTGATAAACGAGTCAAAATGCGCCCTGTCATAGACGTCAAACTGGGAGATCCAACCTCCCAGGTTCACGCCTCTTTGAAATCCCTGAAACACTCTCATCGCTCTCTCCTCAGTCCCTTGTTCCGGCCGCGTCCTGCAGCTTTTTGCAGGCAGCGTTTCAGTTACAGGCCGGCGGCATTCTCCTTTCACGCCACAGGCCGTGTCATCAGCTTTACCGACCCTCTCCTGACCGGCTGAACGTCAAACAGATAATTTGCGTCAAAAGACGGATCCCGGATCATCTGAAGCAGATTCTCAGCCGTCTTTCTCCCCAGAGCCTCCTTCGGATGAGGGATTGAACACAGATCCTTGATCTGTGCGATGTTTGCATCGTCAATCCCGACGACAGACATATCCTCCGGCACACGCACGCCGCGCCTTTCAAGGATATCAAGAAGCTGCGACGCCAGCTGGTCATTGTAGCAGACGACGCCGGTCACGCCCTCCAGGCACTGCATCACATAGGACTCAACCCCCTTCAGATCAGTAACCATGTCGGAATCCAAAAGGATCGTGCGCCGCGCATCCGTCCGAAGGTGGTGCTTCCACATTGCCCGCAGATAGCCGGTATATCTCAGATGCCCCTGTCCGTCCTCCGCGTTGAGGATCGCCGCTATGTTCTTATGTCCTGCCTCAATCAGAAGATCCGTGATCTTCTCAGCTGCGACGATATCATCGATCCGTACGCAAGGCTGCCCCAGCTGCGGATAGGACGCGTTGAAGAACAGAATCGGGATGTGTCTCTGAAGGAGCATCCGGTACAGATCCAGATTCGGGTTCGGCATGGCGCTTTTGGCCGGCTCAACAATGATGCCGTCCACGTCGTCCCGCTCCAGGATCGTTTTCAGAATCGTTTTTTCATGGTGCACGCTGTCATTCGTAAACGCAAGCCTTGTCGTATATCCTGCCTTCGACAGGACACTCTCGATCCCATGCAGAGTCGGCGGAAAGATATAGTAATCAAAATACGTGCTGATGACCGCGATATTTTTAAAGCTCGGCCTCTCATGGTC
>CACXFW010000179.1 GCA_902767065.1 uncultured Lachnospiraceae bacterium
CTGAGCTTCTGCGTCTGTCCCTGGAACAGAACAACCTTCCTGGAAGGCGCGTCAGATGCCTTCGCGGTGACCGTTCCCGCCGTGCAGACAATCAGAAGAACCAGCGCCGCATACAGCAAGATCCGGTATGTCATGTTGATCCATCTGCTTTCGGCTGCCGCCCATGTCCGCTGACGGGTTTGTGCCTTTTCATGGCAGGCGCTTTCTGATGCTTCCCCGCTGATGTGTCCACCCATTCCCAGGCTTCTGTATCGCATAGCTTCCAGGATTCTGTATCCAAATTCTACCCGGCTGATGCATCCTGCTTCTTCCTGGCTGATGCATCCTGCTTCTTCCCGGCTTCTGCATCCCATTGCTTCCCGGATTCTGTATCCCATTGCTCTCCGGCTGCTGTGTCCATCCGCTTCCATTCTGTTGTCCCCCGCCGTATTGCCTTAAGCTCCTGCCCTGCTTCCTGAACGGCTCATCCCGCTCAATAATTCATATATACAAATGACGCCGCGCCTGATCCGCTCCCGTAGATTCCCAGGACCGCAACCGCCAGGACCGCTCCCAGATAGAACGCCCACCGTACCGGCAGAGGCCACTTTGCAACGGCAGCGCGGATCTGAACGCCCCTCTCCTGAAGAACGCTGACACGCCAGAGAATCAGAAGAGAGAAAATCACCACCCAGGCATCCTGAGCGCTCCAGCCAAGACGGAAGAAGGTCCCGTCCACGAGCACCCATGGATTCCAGGTAAAGATCTTCCTCCCGATCCAGGCACTTGCCGCCAGATCTCCCGGCAGGGTCAGCAGGCGGCCGATCATGTAGATTACGAAAGTCCGTGCCTGGCGCACAACCCGCCACCAGAACAGATCCTCTGTCAGGCCGAGCCGCCGGTTTACCTTCTTATAAAACGGCGCCAGCCATGTGGAAAGGACCATGATGGATCCCCAGTACAGGCCCCAGACAACATAATCCGCGCCGGTCCCATGCCACAGGCCGGTCAGGATCCATACCACAAGCAGCGGAATGGTCGTTACGACATTGCGGGAAACCGTCTTCCCCCCATGCTTCCGGAAGAACTTTCCCGTTTCAAGCACCCACGAAGACGCGCAAAGCGGCATATAGACATATTCCCTGAACCATTTTCCAAGAGAGATATGCCAGCGCCTCCAGAATTCGGCAGCCGAGGCAGCGAAAAACGGCCTCCTGAAGTTCTCCTCCAGCGTGATCCCGAAGATCTGCGAGACGCCCAGCGCGATATCCATGCACCCGGAAAAGTCCGCGTAGAGCTGGAATACCGCCCCCACAAGCCCAAACACAAAATACACTCCGGCATAATCCCGGTAATTGTCAAAGACCTGGCTGACCATCATCAGAAGCCGGTCCGCGATCACCAGCTTCTTGAAGAAGCCCCATAACGCTCTCTGCATTCCGAAGCAGACCCTCTCATAGTCAAAACGATGGCCTTCGACAAGCTTCGGCGCAAGAATCTTATGCCTCGGGATCGGTCCTTGCAGGATCTGCGGAAAGTAGCACAGGTACAGCATCAGCCGCAGAGGATCCTTCTCCGGCTGATCCTTCTTCCAGTAAACATCCGCCAGATAACCGACCGCCGCCAGAGTATAATAGGAGATGCCCAGCGGGATAATCACGGAAACGGTAATCCCCTTCCCCTGGATCACCTGATCAAAGGCTTCCTGCAGATGATGCCCGATCTTGGCATACAGCAACATCGCAAAAAGCAGCACAAGGCTGATCATCAGAATCGTGAACGCCACTTCTTTCCCCGGCAGCGCCCCGTCTTTACGCGGCAGCTTATCCTGCCGAAGCGCTCCGATCGCCAGAGCCGAGAGATACGTAATAAGTCCCGCCGCACCAAGAAACACCATGCCCTGCCAGCCGGACTGATAATAGAAGAAAAGGCTTCCGAGCAAGAGCACATAGCACCTGACCCGCATCGGAGTGATGAAGTACAGGAGCATCAGCGCACATACAAAGCCTGTGAATTCAAGAGATACAAAACTCATATTCCAGGTACCTGGCCTTATCGCTTCAGCCTCCGATCCAGACAATCACGGAGAAGCTTCAGATCACACCTTCCGGATCCGCCTCAGAATAGGTATCAAAACACACCGAAGCAATCAGCCTTCCCAGCCTGTTGTCCATCACGACAATGTTGAGTCCTCTCTGTCCTTTGGCATACTCCTGCCCATTGACAAAGATGGAGGCAATGGCACCATCTTTACATTTGATCCCGGCACTCTCAACGGTATATGTCAGAGCCTGGATTTTTCCCGGCTCTCCGGGTTCTGAGTCTTCCTGAAGATCCTCCGGATTTCCGGGTTCTGAGCTTTCCTGATGAACCTCCGGTTCCAGGGCTTCCGGATCCTTGAAAGATGCATCGTCTTCCAGATCCTCTTCCGATTCCCCAAAGTCTCCGGCTTTCCAGGATAACTTCACCTTCTTCTTCCGGGCATTCTTCTGGAACACGCCATCCGGCGTGCACGCTCCCGCATAGCTGTCCCGGAAATGCTTCGGGCCATCCAGTCCGATCTTCTGAAGCAGCCCCCTGCCTTCTTCATCCAGGCTGTGATACGCATCATCGTACACCGCAACGAAGATTGAAACATCCTGAGGATCCCACCCGGCAAGCGCCCTGAGGAAGGGCTTGAAGGTTCTGCAGTCCGCAAGAAGGTGCTTCCTGTTCACGTAATTCAGATAATCCGCATACCGCCCGCTCTGATCCCGGTACAGCCGGCTAAGCGCCTTACTGCAGCTGTCAAAAGAGTACCGCTGTGTAAAATACTGCCCCAGGTAATCCGACCACACTGCCGCTCCCACGACATTAAAGTGGATATAATCGTTGATCATCCAGTCTTCAAATCCGATCTCATCCACCACGTCATTGAAGTCAATATAGTCGATGTGATGCTTTTTTGCCAGATCCCGGACCGCCTTCCTCCTGGAAAGGTCCGGCTCCAGATAGCCGGTCATCAGGATCAGATCCGCGCCATGCTCCGCGCACGCGTCTTTGAGCCTTTGCACCTCCTGCTCATTCTCCGCGCTGATGGTATCCCCCGCTCCCAGCTCGTAGGAAATGACGTGAAGGTCTGTCATCATCACATTCCCGTTCATCAGAGCAGGATCATACACCTCCTGAAAGTCAGCCTCACTCAGCTCCTTCCATCTGGAATGGTATCTGTACCAGTCAAAAAAGTAATCCTTGTAATCGAGCTTCTTATATTGGTTCCGGATCTGGTCGAGCGCCTCTTTCCGGATGCTCCAGGAACGGATCGGATCCAGGGACGAATGGACGACCGTCTCCTCGTTGGTTTCAATCTTGTTTCTTAAGATCTCTTCCCCATAGAACAAAGCTCTGGAATCGAGCACAACCGCTCTGGGGTGCTGGTGCCGCAGAACCTCGTCAATGGTGTACTTCGACAAAACCAGAGGCTGCTCCGGCTCCCCGACCGAAACGGAAGCAATCCCGTACCTTTCGTACAGTTCCTGATTCGATATACTCGCAATCACCGTGCTCGTGCCCACGAAGCAGAGCTGGTACTGGTCCGGGAACCGGCAGACCAGGTCCAGCCCGGTCCCCTTCCCCCAGAGGCGCGAGTTCTGCTTCAGGACAGATCCCGCGGCGGACAACAGTAAGAACAGGCAGACGCAAAACGCGGCTGCCTTGAATAAATTCTTAAGCATTCTCATCATGCAGGGGCTCCATCCCAGCCGGGATCCGCCGCAGACTTATCATGGTTTTCCCTGTGATGGGCCATCAGAGCTTCTTCTTGATGTACTTCAAAACGGCATCCATC
This sequence comes from uncultured Lachnospiraceae bacterium, assembly GCA_902767065.1. GTDB lineage: Bacteria > Bacillota > Clostridia > Lachnospirales > Lachnospiraceae > Porcincola. The sequence continues at coordinate 3,806 of CACXFW010000179.1, forward strand.
GTTTTGCAGGCTTTATGCTGATTGTTCGTGAAATGGCGTTTGAACCATTCCGCATACTCTTTCCACTTCTCCTCCTGCTCTCCCATTCCATACACGCAGGAGGAGGTCATGACCAGCTTCCCTTCCGATAACTCATACGCGGCAAGATAATCAATCGAATTGAGCACGCCTACCTGTTTGTCGGTATCGTTGAAAGACCAATTGCAGAATGCGCCCTTAATCTTCGCCCCGCAGCCGGCCTTCACAGCCTTCCCGTTATAGATTGTAAACACATAGTTTCCGACGATC